>NZ_JSYD01000022.1:0-33222 GCF_054824005.1 Brevundimonas sp. GN22
GCGACCGTCGCCGGTGCGGATACGGCTGATGCCCCATGCCTTCACGCGGCGACCGCCGTTGGCAAAGGCGTCATAGGCCTGCGCCATTTCCAGCGGCGATACCTCTACGGCACCCAGCGCCATGGAGGGCGAGGTGCTGATATTGCCGGTGACGCCCAGACGGCGGGCCACATTGGCGACGTTCGAGCGGCCAACCTGATCGGCCACCGCAGCAGCCACGGTATTTGTCGAGGCGGCCACAGCCTGTTGCAGGGTCATCTCGCCTGCGAAACCGCCCGAATAGTTACGCGGCGACCAGTTGCCGATGGTAACGGGTTCGTCAACCACGCGGGTGTCGGGCGTATAGCCCGCTTCAAGTGCGGCCAGATAGACGAACGGCTTCCATGCGGAGCCTGCCTGACGGCGCGCCTCGGTCGCACGGTTGAACTGGCTGTCGGGATAGGAAGCGCCGCCGATCATGGCGCGGACCCGGCCTTCGCCGTCCAGCGCAACCAGCGCGGCTTGTTCCACGCCCTTGTTCTTGTCGCGGTCGATAATGCGGCGCACGGCGCGCTCGGCATCGGTTTGCAGCGACAGGTCCAGCGTCGTCTCGACGATCAGGTCTTCGGTCTGGCCGCTGATCATGCCGCGGACCTGCTTGTCCAGCCAGTCGATGAAATACTGGGCGTGCTGGCTAGCCAGCGTGCGCGAGACACGGACAGGTTCGGCGACGGCAGCATCGCGCTGGGCCGGCGTAATGATGCCCGTTTCCACCATGCTGTTCAGCACGACGGTGGCGCGGGTTGCGGCCCGTTCGCTCTCGCTGACCGGAGAATAGCGGGACGGGGCCTTCAGCAGACCTGCAAGAAGGGCCGCCTCGCTCACGGTCAGTTTTTCGGCGGGCTTGTCGAAATAGCGCTGCGAGGCCGCTTCGATGCCATAGGCACCCGCACCGAAATAGACGCGGTTCAGATAGAGGGCGAGGATCTCTTTTTTGGTGAACTTTACTTCCAGCCATACCGCCAGCATCAGTTCCTGAACCTTGCGTTTCAGGTTCTGGTCCGGCGTCAGGAACAGGTTCTTGGCCAGCTGCTGGGTAATGGTCGAGCCACCCTGCACCACGCGTCGGGCCTTCAGGTTCGAGGCCATGGCGCGGCTCAGGCCAATCGGATCAAAGCCCGGGTGGTTCCAGAAGCGGCGGTCTTCGATGGCGACAAAGGCGGCCGGTACATAGTCGGGCAGGGCGTCCAGATCGACCGGAGGCGCCATCTGCGACCCTCGCACGGCAATCAAGGCACCAGAGCGGTCCAGATAGGTGATGGAGGGCTGGCGATCGACGTTGTAGAGGCTGGAGGTATCGGGCAGATCGCGCGCGAAAATGGCGAAGAATACGACCGAGAAAATCAGGCCCCAGACGGCCAGCACAGCCCCCCAGTAAAACAGCCGCCCGAAGAACGAGCGACGGGGTTTCGGCCGGGGCTGTTGATTATGGTCGTTACGCGCCATTGAAGTCCTCATGGTCTGGCACCCCCGAACCTAGCGGCTCGGGGGTACTAATCAACAGCCATAGACTGTCGCCGAAATGATGGCGACTTAATTGGATTTCAGGAACGTATCGATTTCTGCGGCAAAGACCTGGGGCTGGTCGAGCATGATGAAGTGGGCGCTGTCGTCGATACGCTTCAGTGTGGTGCCGGGGCGCGTCGAGAAGCTGGCGCGATAGATCATGTCGGTGACCTCGTTGGTCATACGGGCGTCATTGAACTTGACGTAGAGCACAGTCATCGGGACCGTGATCTTGGGCAGTTCCGGACGCAGGTCCGTCACGATCAGATCATGGAAGGCGGCGGCCGACACCTGTTGATCGCTCCCCTCCACGTCGGACAGCGGGCCGGCGCGACGGGCTTCGGTATTGATCATGCCGGTGACACTGGCGTTGGCGGCGGTCAGATAGTCTTCACGGCTCGAGCCAGCCTGGGTGTTCCAGACGCTCAGTGCGGTCGGCTTTACGCTCTCGGCAGTGGTGCCCGGAGGACCGAACATCGCGCCCATAAACGGCAGCATGTCCACCACCATGACCTTGCTGACATCTTGCGGATGGCGCGATGCAATCGTCATGGCCAGCGACCCGCCCAGCGAGTGGCCGATGACGGCAGGCTTGTTCAGATTGGCTTCGCGAATATAGCGATCGATCTCGTCGGCTACCGGCACGATGAATGGCTGGGGAGTGTCGCCGATCTGGGCGTTATCCTTGGGTGCCGCACCGGCAAAGCCCTGAACGTGAATACGGTGCACGCGATAGGTTTTCGACAGCTCGTCGGTTGTGTCCTGCCAAATGCGCGGCGAGGACGACAGGCCGGGGATCAACACGACGTCGGGTGCGCCCTCGGGGCCGTCAACGCGAACATGGATGCGACCGGATTCGAATGCCGCATGTTGGTGGGCGTGCTCGCCGTGCCCGCTGTGGGACTGGGCCACAGCAGGGGAGGTGAACAGCAAGGGGGCGGCGATAAGGGCCGTCATAACCGCAAGGCGCGACAAGGGCGTTTCTCCGAAGATCGTTGATTTGCAGACTTTGTAAAACAAAGTTCTCTACAATGTCTAGTGAGACAGGCGCAAAGTGGCTTGATATGAAACGGCCATGATCCAAGCCGCACCTCAAGCTGTACCGCCGTCATCAGCTACACCTCAAACAGCGTTTGGCAAGGGCTTCGTTACCGATGCCTGGTACTTCCTCGCCCTGTCCCGCAACGTCGCTCCAGCCAGTTTGAAGCGCTATGAGCTTATGGGTGAGCCGGTGTTGCTGGGGCGTACGCGCGCGGGCGAGGTTTACGCCCTGCGCGATATCTGCCCCCACCGCGCCGCGCCTTTGTCGGCGGGCCGTATGGTTGAGCACGATGGCGAGGGTGAAACGGTCGAGTGCCCCTATCACGGCTGGCGTTTCCGAACCGATGGCGTCTGCGCGGCCATTCCCTCTTTGTGCGAAGGTCAGGACGTAGACCCGAACCGCATCAAGGTGCGCTCCTATCCGGTGCGCGAGAGCCAGGGCATGGTGTTCGTGTGGATGGCGTCCGATCCGCGCAATCCGTCCGCGCCCGACCATGAACCGCCTGTATTCCCCGGTGCCGATGGCGACATCCGTCTGGTTGAATGGATGGATTTCGACAGCCATATCGACCACGCGGTGGTTGGGCTTATGGACCCTGCCCACGGCCCCTATGTTCATAAGCAATGGTGGTGGCGCTCCGAGAAATCGATGCACGAAAAGGCCAAGACCTTTGCGCCGCGTGATTTCGGATGGGCCATGGTGCGCCACGCCCCCTCGTCCAACAGCCGCCTTTATAAGATACTGGGCGGTGCCCCCGCGACGGAGATCACCTTCCGGCTTCCGGGCTATCGGTGGGAGCATATTCAGGTCGGAGAGAAACAGGTTTTGGCCTTGACCCTGTTAACACCGGTAACCGCCACCAAGACCCGCATCACCCAGATTTTCTGGTCGGACCACTGGGTCTTCGGGCTGGCCAAACCCTTCCTGCGGGCAGGCGTGGTGGCCTTCCTCCAGCAGGACGGCGGCATGGTGAACTTGCAGAACGAGGGGCTGAAATATGATCCGGCCCTGCTGTGGATCGACGATGCCGACAAACAGGCCAAATGGTATCAGCAGCTCAAGAAGGAATGGCTGAAGAGCCGCGCCGAGGGACGCGCCTTCGTCAATCCCATCAAGGAAACCGTGCTTCGCTGGAAGAGCTGAAAGCGGGAAACAAAAAAGCCGGAAGGGATGTCCCTTCCGGCTTCTTTTATAAGGTCAGTGACCTGTTGGCTTACTTGGCTTGTTGGCCGGCCAGCAGGATGTCCATTTGCTTGCGAACCAGCGGGGTCAGCTCTTCGATGCCCCAGTTGTCGTAGGCAGCACGACGGAAGTTCGACAGATAGATGTCCCACACCATACGGGCGATCACAGCGACGTCGATGTCCTGACGCAGTTCGCCCTTGGCAATACCGGCTTGCAGAACTTCGCTCAGGGCCGACATGATCGGGGCGAGAAATTCACGCACGCGCTTGTCGGCGTCTTCCGGCTGGAACCACGAGCGGGCGACCATGGCCTGCATCAGCGGCAGGTGGTCCAGAGCGCGGTGGTAACCGGCGGTCAGGCCACCGGCCAGACGGGCAGCGGTGTTGTCGTCGATGGCGATACCGGCAGCGAAATCTTCAGCCAGCGAAGCCATTTCTTCCGAGAAGACGGCTTCGAACAGCTCGGCCTTGTCTTGGAAGTTGGCGAACACGGCACCGGTCGACATACCTGCACCCTTGGCGATGTCGCGGATGGTGGCGGCATCATAGCCACGTTCGGCAAACAGGTTGCGAGCGGCTTCAAGAACCTTCAGGCGGGTGCGGGCCTTGGCAACCTGGCGGCGGTTTACGCGCGGCTTAGCTTCGGTATCGGCGGTCGCGGAAGCGACAACGACAGTCTCGGTCATCGACTTAATACTCAATCACTAAAAAAGGAGGGCGGTGGGGAGACCGCCAAACTGGCATCGCGTCCGCATCGCGCTGTCGATCAAGAACGATGACCGTCGAACGCAGGTATGGGGCGATGTGCTGGAGCGAACTATCATCATCGAACGGTGACCAAAATGGGTCAGAAATCCGTCAAAATACATGCTGAAATCCTACCGTGCGGGTGATTGTGTAGGGGAATTTACGCAGTAGCCGGTAAAAACTTCCATTTTTTGCAGTGTTTTTCGTTCCCGCGCAACACTGTTGTTTTAAAAAGCATACGTCCGCACGGTTATGCCGCGAGCCTCTTCGCAGATTCTCGTTTTCGACCAATGTCTTGATTGAATCATCAGGCGAATTTCACAGTTCGCCGTTATCTGGCCAAGCTAGAGCTTGTCGCGCGCGCCGAGGTGGATGATTAACGACGGAAACGCGGTTTTGTGCCGTTAAAACCAATTCAAACGAGGGAACCCCGCATGAAAAGACTTCTGGCTGGTGCTGCCGTTGCAGCGCTGCTGATGCCCGCCGCAGCTTTTGCTGACTCGTCGTCGCATGATCACGCCTGCATCGACACGGCTTGTGAAATGGTCAGCCTGATCGAGACCCCGATGGCCCAGGCGGCCGACGGCGGATGGAAGGGCACCGAGAGCCCGCGCTACGGCACTTGGGGCTTTGATTTGTCTGGCCGTGACACTTCGGTGCGTCCGGGTGACGACTTCTTCCGCTTTGCTAATGGCAAGGCCTTCGACCAACTGGTGATCCCGTCGGACCGCACCTCCTATGGTTCGTTCCCGCTCCTGCGCGAACTGTCTGACAACCGCATGAAGGAACTGGTGCTGGGTCTGGCTGCCCGGACCGATCTGGTGGCCGGTTCGGACGAGCAGAAGATCGCCGACGCCTATCGCTCGTACATCGACGAAGCCCGTATCGAGGCCGTCGACGCACAACCGCTGCAGCCCTATCTGGCCGCTATCCGAGCCATCGACAGCCACGAAGCCATGGCCACCTATATGGGTGCCCACAACGGTGACTTCGGCGCGGCCTTCTTCGGCGCAGGCGTCGGTGCCGACGCCAAGAACCCGACCCGCCACGTCGTTTCGACCGGCCACTCGGGCCTGGGCCTGCCGAACCGCGACTACTATCTGGACGCGCGTTACGCCGACAAAGAAGAGAAGTATCAGGCCTATATCGCCGAGATGCTGACCCAGATCGGTTGGGACAAGCCGGTTGAAACCGCCGCCGAGATCGTGGCGCTGGAAAACAAGATCGCCGAAACCCACTGGACCCCGGCAGAGAACCGCAATCGCGACCGTACTTATAATGAGTACACCATCCAGCGTCTGGCCGCCGAAGCGCCCGGCTTTGACTGGCAGGCCTTCTATACCGCCGCTGGTGTGGGCCACGCCGATCGCGTGATCGTCCGTCAGGACACGGCGATGCCGAAGATCGCTGCCATCTTCGCGGAAACGCCGGTCGAGCTGCTCAAGTCGTGGCAAGCCTTCCACACCGCAGACCAGATGGCTCCGCTGCTGTCCAAGCGCTTTGCCGAGCTGCGCTGGGGCTTCCGTGACCGCGACCTGTCGGGTCAGCCGGAACAACGCAGCCGCGAAAAGCGCGCCATCTCGTTCGCCGAAGGCGCTCTGGGGGAAGCCGCTGGCCGTCTGTACGTGGCCCAATACTTCCCGCCGGAATACAAGGCCAAGATGGAAGAGCTGGTCGCCAACCTGCGTCTGGCTCAGGCCGAGCGCATCCAGAACCTGATCTGGATGGGCGACGAGACCAAAGCTGCGGCCCTCGACAAGCTGAACAAGTTCACCGTCAAGATCGGCTATCCGGACAAGTGGCGCGACTACTCGGCACTGCAAATCAGTGGTGACGATCTGGTTGGTAACGCCGTCCGCATGCGCCAGTGGAGCTATGCAGACCGCGTTTCGCGTCTGGACAAGGAAGTCGACAAGACCGAGTGGGGCATGACGCCGCAAACCGTCAACGCCTACTACAACTCGGTCAACAACGAGATCGTCTTCCCGGCCGCTATCCTGCAGCCGCCGTTCTTCGATCCGAACGGTGATGCAGCCGTCAACTATGGCGGCATCGGCGGCGTCATCGGTCACGAAATCGGCCACGGCTTCGACGACCAGGGCTCCAAGTCGGACGGCAATGGCGTTCTGCGCAACTGGTGGACCGCTGAAGACCGCGCCAACTTCGATGCGCTGACCAAGCGTCTGGGCGAGCAGTACCAACAGTACGCCCCGATCGAGGGTCACAACATCAACCCGGGTCTGACCATGGGCGAGAACATCGGTGACGCCTCGGGCGTGGCCGTGGGTCTGGCAGCCTACCGTCTGTCGCTGAAGGGTGAACCGGCTCCGGTCATCGACGGCACGACCGGCGAGCAGCGCTTCTTCTACGGCTGGGCGCAAGTATGGCAGTCGAAGTATCGCGATGCCGCGCTGATCCAGCAGATCGCAACGGACTCGCACTCGCCCGCGCAGTTCCGCGTGATCGGCCCGCTGCGTAACGTCGACGATTGGTACACCGCCTTCGACGTCAAGCCGACGGACAAATACTACATCGCTCCGGAAGACCGGATCCGCCTGTGGTAAGGTAAATCGAAGCATCTTCGATAAGGCAAAGGTCGGTGGTTTTCACCGACCTTTTTCTTTGCCCGCGGGTCTTCGAGCGCACCTACCGCACAGCTTCGCATCTCAGGATTGCAGGCATGAAAAAGCCCGCTGCGGGGGATACATCGCAGCGGGCCTTCTCGCTCTCTAATGGAGCGGACGTTTCCTCCCCGAAACGCCTCCAAGTGACTACTGCGCTTCAGCGCCGCGTCTCTCGAGTGGGTTCAGATGACGCATTGGGTGCCGTTGCGTCAATCGGGCCACGAAGCAGAAATCGAAGGTTTTATGAGTTATCGCTGATAACCTGACGAATTGAAGTCCCGATTATCGAAGGTTATTCGATAATGCCGCGAATGGTCTCGACCAGCGCGCTGCGTGCAACCTTCATTTGCCCCGGACGTGCTGCTTTCCACGCCTCGTTGTCAGCGATATTCGCAGCTTGGGCCCGACCGGCGTCCAGGTCCTTGATGGTCACTTCACCGGCTGCGATCTCGTCACCGCCTAGAATGACGGCAGCGGGCGCATTGCGACGGTCGGCATATTTGAACTGGGCCTTCATGCCTGCGCGACCAAGGTACAGCTCGGCAGGGATGCCGGCGTTGCGCAGCTCGGCCACGGCATCGAGATAGTGCTGCATGTCGTCGTCGGAGAAGACGATGACCACGACCGGACCACGCGCGCGGCCTTCGGTCGTCTTGCCTGCGGCTTTAAGCGCCGACGCCAAGCGCGACACGCCGAACGAGAAGCCGGTGGCCGGAACGGTCTGGCCGGTGAAGCGCGCAACCAGATCGTCATAGCGACCGCCGCCACCGATGGAGCCGAAGCGCATCGGACGGCCCTTCTCGTCGCGGGTTTCCAGCAGAAGCTCGGCCTCGAACACTGTGGCGGTGTAGTATTCCAGACCGCGTACGATGGTCGGATCGAACTTCACGGCGTCCTGAGCCACACCCATGGCGTTCAGCGCACGGTCGATAGCCGACAGTTCCTTGAGAGCCGCTTCGCCCGCTGCACCCAGACCTGCTCCCACGCCGGCGATGGCGTCCAGCACGCCCGATCGCGACAGGCCCGGTTGCTCGGCCGACGACAGGAAGGCTTCAATGCTGTCGATCAGACCGACAGGCATGTTGGCACCCTTGGTATAGTCGCCGGATTCATCCAGGCGGCCTTCGCCCAGCAGCAGGCGTACGCCCTCAATGCCCAGACGGTCGTATTTATCGACGGCACGAAGGGCGGTCAGACGCTGGTTGGCGTCGGTGATACCCGCTGCGTCAAACAGGCCGTCGAACAGTTTGCGGTTCGAAACGCGGATGACCGACTGACCGTTGTCCAGACCGGCAGCCCCCAGACCTTCAACCGCCATGGCGATGATCTCGGCATCAGCTTCGGGACGGTCGGAGCCGACGGTGTCGGCGTCGCACTGCCAGAACTCGCGGAAACGACCCGGACCCGGCTTTTCGTTGCGCCACACCGGACCGTAGGCATAGCGGCGGAACGGCTTGGGCAGGGTTTCCCAGTTCTGGGCGGCAAAGCGGGCCAACGGTGCCGTGTGGTCATAGCGAAGCGCCATCCACTGATCGTCGTCGTCCTCCAGCGCCAAAACGCCTTCGTTCGGGCGGTCGGTGTCCGGCAGGAACTTACCCAGAGCATCGACGTACTCGAAGGCGGGCGTCTCGAGGGCTTCAAAACCCCAGCGCTCATAGACTTCGGACACGCGTACAATCAACTGGCGCTCGACGCTCAGATCATGACCCCGACGGTCCTGAAAACCACGGGGAGAGCGTGCTTCAGGGCGCACGACTTCGGATTGAGCTTCAGATTGGGTTTCGGGGCGATCAGTCTGGGTCATGCGGTGGCGATTAAGCCATCCCATGCGCCGCTGCAATCCGACTAGGGGAGGGTTTTGCGGATCGGCAGCTTGTGACCGTGGGTCAGAGAGCGCCAAACCCACTCGAACGGCCCCCAGCGGAAGTATCGCAGCCACAGGTGCGCAAACACAATCTGCCCCGCCCATGTTGCTGCAATAATCGGCCAGAACTGGCCGGGCGTCAGCTTGCCGAACAGTTGGGGCCCGATCGGAAGATAGAAGAGGGTGGCCATGATGATCGACTGGCCCAAATAGGTGGTAAAGGCCATCCGCCCGACCGGTGCCAGCCAGCGAAACAGCGGCGCGGCAACAATGACGAGAGCGGCATATCCCAAGGCCACAAACACAGACGCACCCGAAGTCGCGACATCCAGTCCGTGGCTAGGCATCTGGATGGGCGGAGCGGCCAACTCGACCGCATAGGCCCAACCGCGAACGGCCAAAACTGCCCCGCTAATAACGATAAGGCCCCAGTACCAGTGCGCCTTGCATCGCCCATGGAAGAAGCCAAGCTTGAACAGACCCATGCCCAGCATCATCATGGGCACGCTTGAGAAGGGCATGACCACCAGACTGGAAATCTGGATCAGAATCCAAGACTTGAAGTTCTCGGTCAGCACGCCGCCTAGGCCGGCCTGATATTGGGCAATGACGCTGCCGACTTCTCCGGTCAGGGGGGCGCTGCCTTCGCCGCCCGACATGGTAGCGATGATCTCATTGGGCATGAGCGGCATCAGAAGGCCCCAGCCTGCCTGAATAATGCCAAGGCCTACCATGACGGCACCGCCGATGATCACCAGCATCCGCCCTGACAGGCCGCGCGCGAACATCGCGAACAAGCCGCACCATGCATAGAACAGCAGGATATCGCCGAACCATACAAGAAGGCCGTGAACCAGGCCAAAGGCGGCCAGCCAGAACAGTCGCCGGCGCAGCAGTTTACTGCGGTCCTTGTCGTCCGGTTCCCCGCCCACCAACAGGATGCTGACGCCGAACAACAGGGTGAACAGATTGCGGAAGCGGTCCCTGAAGAAGACCTGATCGATCCAGAGATAGAGACTGTCGTTACCACGCCAGATACCGTCGACGGCAAATGGGGCAACCTCGGGCTGGATCGCCACGGCCATCGGCCATGCGAAGGCTAGGATATTGACGACCAGAATGCCGAGAACGGCAAGCCCGCGCACGCTGTCCAGATTGCCGACGCGATCCTGAACCGAAGCCATCAGCAATCTCCCCCCGAGTGCGCTGTGCGGATTAATAACCGAGCTTATCTGCCTTGCGATAGGCGAGGTAGGCCACGCAAACGCCGCCCCATAGGGCGTAGCTGACCCCCACCATGAGCGCGAGCGGTATGCCGATCACGCCATAGACCAGCACGACGGCTTCGATCGCACCCAGACCCTGGACAAAGCTCTCGCCCGACAGTCCGGCAATGATCGACAGCACCAGCGTCATCAGGAACTGGAGGGAGGCCGCGAGAATGCCGCCATAGATCACATAGCGGGCGATGACTGCGCGGCGGGTCCACGGCGCATTGTTGGGGCGCTTGGCACCCGCCAGACGTGCGATCCCGATGGGCGAGGCGATAAGGCCCACTGCCAGCAATACGAGGCGCCAATCAGTGTCCAGACCGGCCCAAAGATGATGCGGCGGCCAGATCGGGAAGGTCAGCAAAATGGGCGGCCATGCGGCAGCAAGCAGTGTCGCGACAATGCGGGACTGGACCGTGCGACGCGGAACTACGCGCTCTTGTCCCGGCAGGCGGTCAAGCATGCTGGACGGGTTCGAAGATGCGTCGTCGTGATAGGTCATCAGCGTGTCGGTACCGGAGTTTCACCCGAATAGTCATAGAAGCCGCGACCGCTCTTACGACCCAGCCAGCCTGCTTCCACATATTTAACCAGAAGCGGGCAGGGGCGGTATTTGCTGTCGGCCAGACCATCATGAAGCACGTTCATGATAGCCAGCGCTACATCCAGACCCATAAAATCGGCCAGCTCAAGCGGGCCCATCGGGTGATTGGCCCCAAGTTTAAGAGCCTTGTCGATAGATGCGACCGTGCCGACACCCTCGTACAGGGTGTAGATCGCCTCGTTCATCATCGGCACCAGAATGCGATTGACGATAAAGGCGGGGAAGTCCTCAGAGGCGGTCGTTTCCTTGCCAAGGCTCTCGGCAAAGGTCACCGCGGCGTCATAGGTCGCCGCCGACGTCGCAATACCGCGCACGATCTCGACCAGACGCATGACCGGTGCGGGCTTCATGAAATGCAGCCCGATAAAGCGCTCGGGGCGATCCGTGACCGAGGCCAGTCGGGTAATCGAGATCGACGACGTATTGCTGGCCAGAAGGGCGTGTGGTTCCAGATGCGCCAGAACGTCGGTCCACACCTGTTTCTTGACGGCCTCGTCCTCGCTGGCCGCTTCGATGACCAGGTCGGCCCCCGACACCACGTCGGACAGGGTCTCGTAAACCGTGATGCGCGACAATGCCGAGCGGGCTTCGTCTTCATTAATGATGCCGCGACCGCTGCGACGCGCAAGGCTGGCGGCCACCTCGCCGATCGCTAGAGTGGCGCGGCCGGGCAGGGCGTCGAAGAGTCTGACGGTATAGCCACCGACGGCTACGGTCTGGGCAATGCCCGACCCCATCTGGCCTGCGCCGATAATGGCGACGGTCTGAATTCCGCTCATGGCTGTTTTGGTATCCGCAGAACCGAAGGAACTTTACCGGACCAGCATGAGAAGGCGGTCCGGTCTGTGCAAGTCACGAATGGCGACGGCATGCCGTTTTCAAAACAGCGTGCTCTCGCCAACCCGCTCAACCGGCGAGGCCGTACGACATCGCCGCCAGCGACGGCAGGATAAAGCCCTGAATGCCGCGAATGATGATGATGACGATGATCGGGGTGATGTCGATCCCGCCCAGCGGCGGAATGAAGCGGCGGAACGGTGCCATCAGCGGCGAGGTCAGGCGGTCCAGACCCGTCGCCAACTGATACACAAAGCGGTTGCGGTAGTTGATGACATCAAATGCCAGCAGCCAGCTCAGGATCGCATTGGCGATAATCGCGATCAGCAGCAGGCTGAGCGCTGAGTTCAGCACGAAAAAGAGAAAGCCGATAAGGCCTTGTACCGGGGTCATATCCAGCGTGTTTCCTAATGTTCGGCCTACCTTCTAGCGACCCTGTCCCGATCCGCCAAGAACAACCGTCGCCGGTGACAATCGACCGCTGGCGGCGGACGCCTTTGAACAAGAATGTATCGAAACGGTAAGGGTTGATCGAAACCGGCATAGCGCGGGTTTTACGATGGAGCCCGCGGTCCCATCTGATGGTGAACCTGTCCTCGATCCAAGGAGATCTGATTTGCCGACGCTGTATTACGCCGTTGGAGCCTGTTCGCTGGCTCCGCACATTGTTCTGGAATGGATCGGAGCGCCGTTCGAGGCGGTGAAGGTCCAGTATGGTTCGCCGGAACTTTTGGCCGTCAATCCGGCGGGTGCCGTGCCGACGCTTCGCGAGGATGACGGATGGTTGCTGACACAGGCCGGTGCCATCCTCGACTATCTGGCGCACAAACATCCCGAGGCGGGCCTGACGGGCGGCGACAGCCTGCGCGAAAAGGCCGAGGCCCATCGCTGGTCGTCCTTCTTTACCAGCGACATGCACGCCGCCTTCTGGCCGATCTTCATGCCGTATCGCTATACGACCGACGACCATGACGAGGCCCGCGCCAAGGTTGTCGAGGCAGGACATGCGCTGGTGCATAAACAGTTCGCCACGCTGAACGCGCATCTCGAAGGTCGCGAATGGGTATTGGGCAGTAAGTCGGTAATCGACGCCTATGCCTTCCCCATGATCCGCTGGGGCAAGAAGCTTCTGGAAGGCCATCTCGCCCAGTATCCCAATGTGCTGGCGCTGCATGACCGACTGGCCGCCGATCCGGCTGTCCAAAAGGTTCTGGACCGCGAAGCGGGCAAATAGTCCGAGATATTGGCCCCGTGTCTTGAGTGCGGGGCCTCCATTTTTTGAGAGAGACCGCGTGACCACAGGCATCCACCACGTCACCAGCATTACCGCCGATGTTCAGGCCAATGTCGACTTCTACATGGGCTTCCTCGGCCTCAGCCTCGTCAAACAGACGGGCGGCTATGAGGATGCCCAGCAACTTCACCTGTTCTACGGCGATCCTGAGGGCCGTCCGGGCACTCTGGTCAGCTTCCTTGTTTGGGAGGCGACGGGCCGGGGCCGTACAGGGCTGGGACAGGTGTCGGAAATCGCTTTTGCCGTGCCCGCCGATAGTCTGGGCGAGTGGATGATGCGAGCCATCTCCGCCAACATTCCTGTCGAAGGCCCGATGAAGGAGTTCGGCGAGCCGGTGCTGCGGCTGAAGGACCCCGATGGCCTGATTATCAAACTGGTGGCCAGCGAAGCGGCGACGGGATCAGGCTCGGTCACTGCGCCTTGCTATATTCGCGGGGTCACGGTGCTGAGCGATGTCGCCGAGGCAACCACGGCCTTTATCGGACGGTTTGGCTATCAGCCTCAGGCGACCGAGGGTGCGATCACGCGGCTGAAGTCGGACACCGACGTGGTAGATGTTCATGCGGTCACAGGCTTCCCGCCCTCGGTCAAAGGGGCAGGGGTTCCCGACCACGTTGCCTTCCGTGCGCCCGACATCGAGGCGGTGCGCCAGATCCGGCTGGACCTGATCAACCACGGTCCGACCAATGTGCATGACCGCCAGTATTTCGTTTCACTATACGTGCGCGACACTTCGGGCTTGCTGATTGAATACGCCACCGACGCGCCCGGTATGACCGCAGACGAGCCCGCTGACCAACTGGGTCAGACGCTGCAATTCCCGCCCGAGGTCATGCCTCACGTGGCCGAGGAACTGCGCATCCGCCTGCCCCAGTTCGCACGGCCCGGAGAGATGCGCTGTCCCAAGCGCGATCTGCCCTTCATACACCGCTTCTATTGGCCCGAAGAAATGGACGGCAGCACTATCGTCGTCCTTCACGGTACGGGCGGCGACGAGGGCGATCTCATGCCGTTGGCCCATCGCCTGAACCCCAAGGCGGCTATTCTGGCTGTGCGGGGACGCGCGACCGAAGAAGGCAACCTCCGCTGGTTCCGTCGATATGGTCCGGGCGAGTTCGATCAGGCCGACATCCGTTCCGAGGCTGCGGCATTCAATGCCTTCCTCGCAGGGGCCATTCGCGGCTATGCGCTGGATCCGGACCAACTGCTGCTGCTGGGCTATTCAAACGGCGCGAACATGATCGGTGCCATGGCCCAGCTTTATCCCGACAGCGTCCGCCAGGCCGTACTGTTGCGCGGTATGAAGGTGCTGGAAGGCGATCTGGCGCAGGCGAGCGGGCAGGGCAGGGTTCTGCTCGTGTCGGGTGATACCGACCACATGATCCCGATGGATAAGGCCAATGCCCTGACGTCTGAACTGACACAATCGGGCTATGAGGTTAGCCACCGCGTGCTCGGCCTTGGTCACTGGATGACCGATGCAGATCAGGCGGCAATCAAAGAGTGGCTGAAGGGGGCTTAAGCCCTACTGGTCTTCATCAAAGCGGCGCTCGACCAGATCGGTCAGCGCCGCCATGGCGTCCTCGGCGTCGGGGCCTTCGGCGGCCACGTCGATGGTCGAGCCGATACCGGCCCCGAGCATCAACAGGCCCATGATCGAGCGGGCATCGACGGTGGTGCCGTCCTTGCTGACGTGGATTTTGGAATCAAACTCCGAAGCGGTTTTCACGAACTTGGCCGAAGCGCGGGCATGAAGTCCGCGCTGATTGCAGATCGACAGCGTCGCTTTCGCGCTTTGGCTCATTTTTCCCCCGCCAGAACCCAGGAAGCCACGGAGATATATTTGCGCCCTGCATCCTGCGCGTGGGCCACACAGGCCTCCAGCGTTTCGCGTTGACGTACACTGGCCAGTTTAATCAGCATGGGCAGGTTGAGACCGGCGATGACCTCGGCCTTCGTCTGCTCCATCACTGAAATGGCCAGATTGGACGGTGTACCGCCGAACATGTCGGTCAGTAGAATGACACCGTTGCCGGAATCGACCGCAGCCGAGGCGTCCAGAATGTCCTGCCGGCGACGCTCCATGTCGTCATCAGGGCCAATGCAGATGGCCGCGACCCCGCGTTGCGGGCCGACGACGTGTTCCATCGCCGCGATAAATTCCGAGGCCAGGCCCCCGTGGGTGACGATCACCAGACCGATCATGAAGGCAACACCAATAAGGTCCAAACCCGTCAAACAGAAGGAGGGTGCACTGGCGTCAAACGCCGTTAGCCCCTCCGCAAACCCATGTCTTAATGCCAAACCCCTAAGGGTTAAAGGGCCTCTATGGCTCGTACGACGACAGTCGATGAAGACGCAGGGCGCGGGTTAAGCCGAAGTCGAGGTACCGCTATCGCGCGAAGCACGTCGTGATCAGCCACGGGCATGCGCTCGGGGACCTCTTGAATCAGATCAACAATTATCGAAACCCTCGCGCAATCGAGAGGCGCGACGGGCAAGATGCCGACCCCGCGAACCTCGATTAATCCGGCAATTGTCTCTGGCGAGCGGGCATAAAGCGCACCTTGGCTGGCCCAGACACAAACGCGATCATCGGCAACCAGACGCGCCCCGCGTTCTATCAGCTGCAAGGCCAGATCGCTTTTCCCGATACCCGACGGTCCGCGTAGCAAGACGCCATGCCATGCGCCGTTGCGTCGCAGAGCGATGGCCGTGGCATGCACCGTCGGTGCCATCAGCCGCGTCGCGCGGCGTTGGGCAGCCGCACCGTAAAGGTCGCGCCGGTAACCTGCTCGCCGTCGGTGCGGTTCACCGCAAATACCGAACCTTCGTGCGCCTTCACAATCTGGCGCACAATCGACAGTCCCAGACCCGAGTTGGTCCCGAACGCCGTACCCTTGGGGCGCGACGTATAGAAACGCTCGAACACGGTCTCGAGGTTGTCGGGCGGAATGCCGGGGCCGTCATCCTCGACCCGAACACGCCAGAAGTCGGCGTTATCGTCTTTTTCCAGGATCACGCGCACTTCGCCGCCTGCAGGGCTGAACGAGCGGGCGTTATCGATCAGATTACGGAACACCTGACCCAGCGGCGTATCGCGACCCACGACGTGGATGCCCGAGCCCGCAGTGTTGATCAGGCGTACCGGAATGTCGCCTTCACGCATGCTGTTTTCATAGACGCTGACGATGTCGCTCAACAGGTCGCCAAGATCGATCTGGCGCGGACGGTCGCGAGACAATTCGGCATCCAGACGCGAGGCGTTGGAAATATCCGTGATCAGACGATCAAGGCGCCGGACGTCGTTCTGAAGCAGATTGGTCAGGCGCTGACGCTGCTCCTCGGTCTTGACCAATGGCAGGGTTTCCAGCGCCGAGCGGATCGACGTCAGCGGGTTTTTGATCTCGTGCGAGACATCGGCGGCAAAGCGTTCGATGGCGTCCATACGCATGGACATGGTGTCGGTCATGCTCTCCAGCGCACGCGCCAGACCGCCAACCTCGTCCTTACGCGCCGTCAGATCCGGCAGGGAGATGGCGCGGGCGCGCTGCAGGCGGACCTGATCCGCCGCTGCCGACAAACGCAGCACAGGGCGGGCGACAAACAGATGCAGCACCAGCGATGCGAACAGGTTCACCGCCAAGGCGACAAACGCAAATGGCATAAGCGCGCGGCGCTGGGCAGCCAGCGTCGCGTTCACATCACCGGCTTCCAGCGTCAGAACGCCCAGTACCTGCTGAACGTGGCGTACGGGAAGAGACACCGAGACGACGTTCTCGCCTTCTTCGTTGCGGCGGATCGTGGCTTGGGATTCGCCTTGCAGAGCGCGTTCGACCTCGGCGGCCAAGGCGGTGTCGGCCGTCGAGCGAGCCTCTTCGATGACGGCCGGATCAACCGCAGGCTCGACCGGCGTGCCCGCGGGTTTGGCGGGAGGCAAAGGCTCGCCCGGTATGGTGTCGGAGACGTTGTAGGAATCGGAGACCTGAATACCGTCGGCATCGAACAGACGCGCGCGTTGGCCCACCGGAATGAAGTTGTCGCGCAGCCAGAAGGCTGCCGCGCGGTCGTCGAGGGCAGGGTAGGGGTCGCCCTGGGTAATACCCAGTTCACCCAGAACGTTAGCCAGCAGTTCGGCCTGCACCGTCAGGGATTCCTGACGGGCATTGATCAGCCCGCGGCTCCACTCGTTCAGGGCCAGAGCCCCGCCGAGTAGGATCAGCAGACTCAGAAGATTGAGGGCCAGCATAAAGCCGCCCAGACGCGATCCGCCGAAACGGAAGCGCCTGCGCGGCTTGTCAGTCTTAGGCTTCGCGGTAGCGGTAGCCGACGCCATACAGGGTCTCGATCGCGTCGAATTCAGGATCAACCATGCGGAACTTCTTGCGCATGCGCTTGACGTGGCTGTCGATGGTGCGGTCGTCGACATATACTTGGTCGTCGTAGGCGGCATCCATCAGGTTATCGCGGCTTTTCACGAAGCCGGGACGCTGGGCCAAAGCTTGCAGCAGCAGGAACTCGGTCACGGTCAGTTTGACCGGCTTGCCTTCCCACGTGCATTCGTGACGCGCCGGATCCATCGAAAGCGGGCCACGCTTGATGGCCTTGTTGGCATCGCTGGCCGCCGAGGCATCAGCCATGTCCAGACCCTCAACGCCCGCGCGGCGCAGCAGGGCCTTCACGCGCTCGATCAGCAGACGCTGGCTGAACGGCTTGTGCATATAGTCGTCGGCACCAAGGTTGAAGCCGAGAATCTCGTCGATCTCCTCGTCTTTCGACGTCAGCATAATCACCGGAATGTTCGAAGTCTGGCGCAGACGACGCAGCACTTCCATGCCGTCCATACGCGGCATCTTCACATCCAGGATCGCCAGATCCGGAGGAGAGTTTTCCAGCGCTTCCAGACCCGAGGCACCGTCATGATAGGCGGTTACCTTATGGCCATGGCTTTCCAGCGCCAGGGAAACGGAAGCGACGATGTTCTCGTCGTCATCGACCAGGGTGATGTTAGCCAAGGGCTTCTCCTTGCGAACGAACGCGGGGCGGGTTGCCGTCTATAACGCACGGCCAGCGGTACCGTTCGTTATGATTAAGGCAGATTAGGGCCACATGAAATGGGGCTTTTATGATTTGCTGCAAGTGCTCTGTGTGCCGCAGTTGCGAAACTATGCCTTAAACCCCTTCTGGCATAGTGGGTGACCTTCTCTTCCCAGGAACACCATGGCCGGTCCGGTTCACTACGAAATCTATGCTCGCAAAACGCCTAATGCGAACTGGACACTGCATCTGGCGAGCGAGGATCGCCGTCATGCCATTGAAACTGCCGAGGAATTGATCCGCGATAAACGGGCTGCCTCGGTCAAGGTCACCAAAGAAACGCTCAATCCGGCCACGATGGAGTTTGCCAGCGTCAGCGTCCTGCGGCTGGGCGCGCCCGATCCGGTGCGCAAGAGCGCCAAGGTCGAGGCACCCGCCGGCCCCGCATGCCGCGCTCCCGCCGATCTTTACACAGTCCATGCGCGCGAAACGCTCAACGCCGTGCTCGAAGACTGGCTTCGCCGCCAGGGTGTGACGGCATTTGAACTCTTGCATTCGCCGGTGCTGGCAGAGCGGCTCGATGCCTCGGGCGTCGAGGTCCAGCACGCGATCCAGAAGGTCGCCGTCCCCGAAGCGCAGGGCACGGGGCAGGACCTGCACGGCCTGATCCGCATCTATCAAAAACTGTCCGATCAGGCCGTCGAGCGGGTGGTCAAGGCGGGCCGTAAGGGCGAGTTCGCCGACCCTGCAAAAGAATCAATCACCCAGATCGCCGAGAAACTTCAGGGTAATCCCGACCGAGCCTTCCGCATGGGCGGCAGTATTGCATCGGCCCTGCAGGGTCTGCGCGGCGCGCGTGCGCGTCTGGGCGCTCTGCTGGATATGTGTGACAAGGCTCCTGAATCGGGGCCGGTTCGCGCCATGATCATGGTGCCTATCGAGCAGGTGCTGTGCGAAATGCTGGCTGCGCGATGGAACATGCCGGATCTATTCGGCCCGGCACTGGATCAAGGGGCGACCCTGGCGGCTGTGGTGCGCATGGTTGCGCCGGCAGAGGTGGCGATGGTCATCTCGCACGATCCGCGTCTCAGCCTTCTGGTCCCGCCGGTCGATGGTCCAGCGGCGCGGCTGGGCCAGAGGTTGGCGGCGGGCGACTTCCCAATGGTGGCGGCGGCGTTGGCGAAGATGGTGCTGGGGGAATTGACCAGCCAGAGACGCCTTTGCCCCGGTGACGCCGAGGGCGAGATCAATATTCTGCGCGCCTTGGCCATGTCGCTGACGGCAACCGCGGGGCGGTTGCTGACGCTCGAAGAGGTCCAGAATGCCTTTATCGAACGCTCGCGCTCTCTGGTGACCGCAGATTTCGTTGCCGCCTTCGTGAAGGATTGCCCGACGGTGTTGGCCGAGGCCGAGCGTCTGGCGCGCCTGAGTGACAACGTCACGGGCGGGGCCAGCAAGCGGGCCGCTGCTCGTTGGCTGGAAGCCTGCGTCTCGTCACTTCGCTTCGAGGCCGAAATGCGCGCCCAAGGCGTGCCGCCGACGCAAAAGCTGGCCGCCTTGCGACGTCTTCAGCGCAATATCGAGACGGCAGGCCTCACCGGCAAGGATGCCGAGGGCGCGGTCGACACCTTGGGACGCCTCGCCTTGAAGATTGCCGAGGAAACGCGTCTGATCCCGCAAATCTGCAAGGCCCCTGTCGCACTGGGACAGAAGGTTTCGATCCTGCTCAAGATTGCCACGGGCGAGGCCGCACCCCTTGGCCCGCTGGGCGATCTGGCCAAGCAGGAAGCGATGCGATTGATCCGTTCGACCGAAGGGCGTGACCTGATGCGCACCTCGCCCGAGACATTCAAGGACATGATGCCGATGCTTAAAGCCGCCGGCGTCGGGGGCTAGGGCTCAGTCAAAGATATCGAAGATGTCGAGGCGCTTCTTCTTCTTGTAATAGCGCTCGTCTTCCTTGTGGCGGCGATAGTCGTCATCGCGGCTGCGATACGGCTCCTGCGGGCGTTGTTGGCCCCACGCAGGTTGTTGCGGGGCAGCCGGCTGCGAGGCCTGGGCTGCGGCTCGCCCGTCATTGGTCGCGCTTTCCATCAGCTTTTCTAGCTCGCCGCGATCGAGCCAGACACCACGGCAGGTCGGGCACATGTCGAACTGCACACCGTTGCGGTCCAGAGTCTGCATGGACGCATTATCGTTGGGGCACATCAAAAGAGGCATGGGGGTCCTTTCGCCTTGATGCGGGCCGACATCATCCGGCACTTGCCGGACCAGAGGGGCCCGTCCCGCACGGGGTCAGCTAGGGACGCTGACCCGAAGACACAACGCGCCAACGGGTCGCAGGTGCCTTAGACGCTCTGACCGGCGACCCAGCCGGACGACCACGCCCATTGGAAATTATAGCCGCCGAGCCAGCCGGTGATGTCGACGGCCTCGCCGATGAAATAGAGGCCCTTCACGTCTTTGGCCTCCATCGTCTGTTGGTCCAGCTGGGTGGTGTCGACACCACCCAGAGTAACTTCAGCCGTACGATAGCCCTCGGAACCAACGGGTTTGACGCTCCAAGCATTGGCGCTTTCAGCCAGAGCGCGCAGTTTCTTGTCGCCCTGTTCGGCCAGCTTGCCTTTCAGACCCGCGCGCTCGCACAGCACCTCGGCCAGACGGCGCGGCAGGATGTGGCCCAACGCCGTGTGGACCATCTGTTTGCCGTTGTCGTTCTTGGCTTCCAACAACAAGGCAGCGACATCCTTGTCCGGTGCCATATCGACGCTAATGGCCTCGCCTTCGCGCCAGTAGGAACTGATCTGGAGGATAGACGGACCGGATATGCCGCGGTGCGTAAACAGCAGGCCTTCACGGAACTCGGTCGGCTTGGCGGGGCGACCCGCAGCCGCATCGTTCGGAGCCTTGTGGCGCACCA
The DNA here is from genome assembly GCF_054824005.1 of Brevundimonas sp. GN22. Lineage (NCBI taxonomy): Bacteria > Pseudomonadati > Pseudomonadota > Alphaproteobacteria > Caulobacterales > Caulobacteraceae > Brevundimonas > Brevundimonas sp. GN22. Next base: position 20,970 of record NZ_JSYD01000022.1, read on the forward strand.
CAGCGTCCAGCGACACACCGGCGAGCGGCTTCAGGCTGTCCAGCAAAACAGGGTCGAACGTTAGCGGTACTAGTCCGGGGCGCGTATCGGTTACGCGTAAACCGAACTGTCGTGCCACCTCATAGGCCCAGCCGGTCGCGCCCATCTTGGGGATCGACTTGGCCCCCGTCGCGATGACAACCGACTGCGCCTCGACGCGCGAGCCATCATCCATATCGATGCTGTAAAGTGTGCCCGACTTGGTGATCTGCTTGACCCCAAGGTTCAGCGACAAGGTCACGCCTGCGGCGCGCATCTCGTCGGTGAGCATCTTGATGATGTCCTTGGCGCTATCGTCACAGAACAACTGGCCCAGCGTTTTCTCGTGATACGGAATGCGGTGGCGCTCGACCATCTTGATGAAGTCGTGCTGCGTAAACCGCTTCAGCGCCGACAGGGCAAAGCGCGGGTTCTCGCCCAGATAGGCGGCGGGATGGATACCCAGATTGGTGAAGTTGCAGCGACCACCACCCGAGATGCGTATCTTCTCGCCGGGTGCCTTGGCGTGATCGATCACGCGCACGCGGCGACCGCGTTTGCCCGCTTCGATAGCGCACATCATACCGGCGGCACCGGCACCGACGATCAGGACATCTAGGGTGTTGTTCTTCATTCGCCTGCCCTAGCAGGCGTGGGGCGGGAAAGCGAACCCGCCCTTGGTCCTGACCGGATCAGAGGCCCAGAACAGCCTTGTAACCGTCCTGAACCAGATCGCGGTACTCGTCCGGATGCTTCTGGATATAGGCGGCGAAGAAGGTGCAGGTGGGTAGGATTTTAAGCCCCTTGTCGCGGATATCCTGCAGCACGTGCTTGGCCAGACGCGAGGCAATGCCGCGTCCTTCCAGTTCCGGCGGAACCAGTGTCTTGGATACCAGACGGCCCCCCGCAACGTTGTTGTACTCGACGTACGCAAGTTGACTGTCAATCTCCAACTCGTAACGGTGGAGGTTATCGTTATCGATGATGTTAATGTCTAACGCCATGATCTAATCCTGTGATGTTTTTTGGCAACTCGTAGAACTAATATCAGACTCTTTGGCCCCAAACTGCGCGGTGTATTTTATTCAAAATCAATCGTTACAGTACAAAAGTCAACACCTGCAGATAACGATGATTGTTTAAATATTCCAAATATATGATGCCTGGACAATAACCAATATAAACCGGTTATCGTAGAAAAGCGTGACAATAAACTTTGCAGTATTATCGGAGTGTTTTGAAGTAACCCGCAATTCTTGAGGGTGGATGGCGGGCAGTGAATGTGTCTAACTTGTGTCTGTAACTAGACATGCCGGTGTCGGACCGGTCGGAGAGACTCATGATCACCATGCGAAACGCGCTGCTAAGCTCGACAATGATTGTCAGTGCTGCGGCCATGGCCATGCCGGCCTACGCCCAGAGCACCACAACCCAACCCGAAGAAGAGGTCACTAGGGTCCAGGAGGTTGTCGTTACAGGCTCGCGTATTCGTCGTGACCCGGCTACCGCACCTACGCCGTTGATACAGATCAGCAAGGACGAACTTCTTGAGACCGGCCAAAGCTCGGTTATCGAATATCTGGCGACCATTCCCGCCCTGATGAACTCTCAAGTTCCGTCTGACACGACCGCAGGTGTGCTGAATGCAGGCGGCCTGTCGCTGCCGAACCTTCGCTCGCTGGGTGCGGGCCGTACTCTGACCCTTGTTAACGGACGCCGCCACGTTGGCTCGGCTGCGGGTTCGCTGTCGGTCGACTCGGACGTTATTCCCCGCCTGCTGCTCAAAAACGTCGAAATCGTCACCGGCGGCGCATCGTCAATCTATGGTGCGGACGCGGTTTCCGGCGTGCTGAACTACACGCTGCGCGAAGATTTTGAAGGTATCGAGATCGATGCCCGTGCGGCCCAGATCAATCAGGACGGGCAGATGCAGTACCGCATCGCGGGTCTGGTCGGTCGCAACTTCTTCGACGAGCGCCTGAACCTGTATGGCTATGGCGAATACGAAAAGGGCGACCGCCTGGACGGCGCGGATATCGACTGGCTGGCTCGAGGCTGGGGCTTCACCGGCAATGATGCCGATCCCACGTCCGCACCGGCAGACGGAGTGTGGGACGCTGCACTTTATCGCGACCTCCGCTCGCTCCAGCTCGTGCATTGGGGGCAGGTCACCTTGGCGGGTAATTATCAACCCAGCCCGCTAAATAATCCGCTCATCTCGCCCTCGGCCCAGTGCACCACCAGCATCACCCAGTCGATGTGTTACGGCGTGGACCCCAGTCGCACGTGGGTCTTTGATGGCACGACCGCGCGCTTGGCCAACTTTGGTGACTGGGTTCAAAAGACCGGTACCAACCGCGTTACAAATGTCGGCGGCGACGGTCTGAACCCGAACACGACGTTCAACGTCGATGCCATCTACCCCGCCAGCGAGCGTGTGTTGTTTCAGGCCGGTGCAAACCTCAAACTGACAGACAGCGTCAATCTGCACCTTGAAGCCAAATACGCAGACGAGACGACCGACCTCGCGACCGGCTTTGTCTTTGCTGACGTCTATATCGGCAATGTGGGTTCGGCCACCAACTCGGCCCAGATCCTTAGTGCGCGGACCAGCAGTCCCTCGGCCTTCCTGACCCGTCTGGGCAATGCCTTCCTGCCCGCAAATCTGCGCGATGCGATCGTCTAACCGCCAGCCGGTTTACTGCCTGACCGCTGCGGGCTGCGCGGGCGGCGTGCCTTATGGCGGTGTGGTCAGCACTTCGACGGCCATGCCGTTTGCCCGCTATTCGGCCTGGACCCTGCCGCGCCCGCAGCACAACGAAAAGCAACTGCAGCGCTATGTCATTTCGCTGGACGGCGAGATCGAGCAACTCGGCTTCATCAAGAACCTGAACTGGGACATCGGCTATACCTATGGCCGCGTCGACAACAAGAACTACGAGCGCTCTGTTGATGGCGAGCGGTTCAGCTACGCGCTGGACTCGGTTGTGGACACGCTGGGGACCCTCGGCACGCCGGGCGCTATTGTCTGCCGCGTACAACTGGCCACTGCGAACGGGGGCTTGGTTACCAACCGGAACCCGTTCGATCCGCTGACCGGCCAAGGCGTTGGTCCCGCCCAGATCGGTGCTGACGACCCCGACATAAAACAGTGCGTGCCGCTGAACATCTTCGGCGAGGGCAACCAGTCCGCCGAAGCGCTGAACTATGTCCGCTCGGAAATCGTCGTCGACCAGATGAACGAGCAACACGACGTCATGGGTGTCGTGTCTGGCCAACTGTGGGACTTCTGGGGTGCGGGCCCGATTGGTCTGGCCCTTGGCGGCGAATGGCGCAAAGAAGCGACCGAAGGTACCGGCCGCGACCGGACGACCGCTGGCCGCTGGCTGATGTCGAATACCGGTCCTGACTTCCTCTACCGCGACTACTCGGTGAAGGAAGGCTTTGCCGAAGTCAGCATCCCGCTCTTCCGTGAAAGCGTGCTGGGAGACTATGCCGAGTTCACTGCGTCGTACCGCGCTTCGGACTTCTCGCACTTCGGCAAGAGCGATGTTTACGGTGTGAACCTGGTTTATCGCCCGGTCCAGGATCTGGCCTTCAAGACCAGCGTCAATACCTCGGTTCGCGCGCCTTCGCTGAGCGAAAACTATGCGCCAGCGACCCAGACCTTTGCCCAGCCGACCGACGTTTGCGACTCGCGCCAAGTCAACAACATCATCGACGATGAAGTGAAACAGCGCCGGGCCGCAAACTGCCAGCTTCTGGCCGAAGGTCTTGGCTTCGCTCCGGGCACCTTCAACTTCACCGATCCGAATGCGCCGAACGCCTTCCGTCCGGAGTATCCATCCAGTGTCGCCGGCTTTAACCAAGGCAATGAAAGCCTGCAGCCGGAAGAGTCTAAATCCTTCACCTTCTCGGTGGTGGCCCAGCCGCGATTCATCCCGAACTTCCAGCTGGTTCTCGACTATTACGAGATCACGATTGATCAGGTCATCGCCGCCGTGGGTGTCGGAACCAACGTCGGTCTGTGCGTGTCCGGTCCAGAAGGCACTCTGGTCACCCAGAACTGCGATCGCGTGACGCGCTCGCCGGTCGACGATCCGGCAACGCCGCGTGACGACCGGATGGTGATCACCTCGTTTGTTCAGGACTCCCTGAACTACGCCAAGCGCGAAGTCCGGGGTCTGGACTTCACGACCCGCTACCACTGGGATCTCAGCAACTTCGCCGGTCGTGATCTGGGCCGCTTGGATCACAGCCTGAACGGTTCGTGGCTGATCGAGCAAAAGAACTTCAACAACATCGACAACCCTGCGGACTACACAGCGTCTGAAGGCGGCGTCTTCTATCCGCGCGTTCGCTTTGCCTCGACACTGACGTGGCGTCCGAACGAGAAGTTCTCCCTGAGCTGGACGGCGGACTGGCAGTCGGCACAGGACCTGAACCGCCGCACCGGTACGGTCACCAACTGGGACAACCGCGAGGCCCGTTATCACCGTCTGGAGAACTTCATGCGGAACGATCTGACGGTTCGGTACAATGTGCGTGATGACCTCACCCTGCGTGCCGGTGTCGTCAACATGTTCGATGCAGAGCCGCCGGTATGGGTGGGTGGAAGCTTCTACTCCAACCTCGACCCGTTCGGCCGCCGCTTCTCGATCGGCCTGAACTACAAGCGCTAATCGCGCAGGCCAAAGCCCAAACTAAAAGGGCGTCCGGATCAACCGGACGCCCTCTTTTTTGCGGTCGTTCAGATCAGTGCGCCTGATCCCAGTTGGCCGCAGCCTTGGCTTCGACCTCCAGCGGGACACTGAGGGCAACGACCGGTTCAGCCGCCTTCTCCATCACCGACTTGATGATCTTCAGCGCCCGTTCGGCCTCGGCCTCGGGCGCTTCGAACACCAGTTCATCGTGCACCTGCAGCAGCATGCGGGTTTGCAGGCCAGCATCCTTGAGGGCTTGCGGCATGCGGATCATGGCGCGGCGAATGATGTCGGCAGCAGCGCCCTGAATGGGGGCGTTAATGGCCGCCCGCTCGCCGAACTGGCGCTCGGCACCCGACTTGGAGTGGATCGCCGGAATGTGGATGCGGCGACCGAAAATGGTCGAGACATAGCCGTCGCGCTTCACCGTCTCCTTGATGCGATCCATGTAGTCGCGGATGCCGGGGAAGCGCTCGAAATAGGTCTTGATATAGGCACCGGCCTCGCCCTGATCGATGCCCAGCTGGTTGGCCAGACCGAAGGCCGAGATGCCATAGACGATACCGAAGTTGATCGCCTTGGCGCGGCGGCGCGTCTCGGACGGCATGCCCTCGATCGGCACGCCGAACATTTCCGAAGCGGTCGCGGTGTGAATGTCGAGGCCGGCCTTGAAGGCTTTCTTCAGCTCGGGGATGTCGCCGATGTGGGCCAGAAGGCGAAGTTCGATCTGGCTGTAGTCCGCACTGATCAGCACATGGCCGTCACGCGCGATAAAGGCCTGACGGATTTCGCGGCCCGTCTCGGTGCGGATCGGGATGTTCTGAAGGTTCGGATCGGACGACGACAGGCGGCCCGTCGAGGCGGCAGCCAGCTGATAGCTGGTGTGCACGCGCTCTGTCTTCGGGTCCATCGCTTCCAGTAGGGCGTCGGTATAGGTGCTCTTCAACTTGGCAAGTTGGCGCCAATCAAGGATGGCGCGCGGCAGATCGTGTGTCAGCGCCAGCTCTTCCAGAACCGACGCATCGGTGCCCCACTGGCCCGACGCAGTCTTCTTGCCACCCGGCAGGTTCATGTCGCCAAACAGGATCTCGCCGATCTGTTTGGGGCTGCCGATATTGAAGGGGCGACCCGCGATCTCGTGCGCCTTCTTCTCCAGTTCATCCATACGCAGACCAAAGCTGCTGGACAAACGGCGCAGCAGGGCGGGGTCGATGCGGACCCCCGCCAGTTCCATATCCGACAGAACCGCAGGCATCGGGCGCTCTAGCGTCTCATAGACGGTCAGCAGGCCCTGTTCAGCCAGCTGCGGTTTGAGGATTTGCCACAGACGAAGCGTTACATCGGCATCTTCAGCCGCGTATTCAGTCGCAGCCTTCAGCTCGACATGTTTGAACGACTTCTGGCTCTTGCCGGTGCCGCAAACCTGTTTGAACGGGATGCATTCATGGCCCAGCAGGCGGCGGGCCTGTTCGTCCATGCCATGCGCGTGCAACCCTCCACCCAGCACATAGGACAGCAACAGGGTGTCATCTATCGGACCCACGGTGATCCCGTAGTTCGCCATGACGGTGATGTCGTATTTGCCGTTCTGCATGACCTTCAGAACGGCAGGGTTTTCCAGCAGCGGCTTGAGCGCTTCCAGAGCTTCGGCGCGGTCGATTTGAACGACCGGCGCAGCCTCGGACGGCTCGTCACCGAACAGGCCGCCGCCCGTCGCCGAGGGCTCGTTCGCGTGGGCCAGCGGAATATAGCAGGCCTGATTGGGACCGATGGCCAGCGACAGGCCGACCAGTTCGCCGTGGGTCGAGGAAAGGCAGTCGGTTTCGGTGTCAAACCCCACCACGCCCGACGACTGCGCCCGCGAAATCCAGGCTTGAAGCGCCTCGATGGTCGTCACGCACTCATAGGCGCTGCGGTCGAAAGTCTGGGCATCGGCGGCTACAGTGGTGTCGCCATAGCGCGGGGTAGCCACGGGAGCCGAAATCGGCACAGCGCGCTTTGGTGCAAAGGCCGACGTGCCGTTGTCCGTTGTCTTGCCATCGCCGACACGGCGCAGCAGCGAGCGGAACTCCATCGTCTCGAGGAAGTCGGCCAGTACAGCGGGATCGGGATCGCGCAGGACGAAGTCCTCGACCGGTTCGGGGGCAGGCGCATCGCACGTCAGCTTGACCAGTTCGCGCGACATGCGGATCTGGTCCGCAAAATTGATCAGGGTCTCACGGCGTTTGGGCTGTTTGATCTCTCCGGCCCGCTCCAGCAGGGTGTCGAGATCGCCGTACTCGCCGATCAACTGGGCAGCGGTCTTGGGACCGATACCGGGGGCACCCGGTACGTTATCGACGCTGTCGCCTATCAGGGCCTGAACATCGACCACGCGGTTCGGGGCAACGCCGAACTTCTCCATGACGGCTTCTTCGGCCAGCACGCGGTCCTTCATCGGGTCCCACATAACGACGCCGTCGCCGATCAGCTGCATCAGGTCCTTGTCGGACGACACGATGATCGCTTCGCCGCCCGCATCGCGCACCTTGCAGGCATAGGTGGCGATCAGGTCGTCGGCCTCATAGCCGGCCAGTTCGACACAGGGTACGCCGAAAGCCTTGGTGGCTTCGCGCACCAGCGGGAACTGCGGCACAAGGTCCTCGGGTGCAGGCGGGCGGTGGGCCTTGTAGCCATCATAAAGATCGTTGCGGAACGTCTTTTCCGAGTGGTCGAAAATGGCGACCAGGTGGGTCGGGCCATCCTCGCCCTTAGTGTCCTTCAACAGCTTCCACAGCATGTTGCAGTAGCCCTGAACCGCACCGACCGGCAGGCCGTCGGACTTGCGTGTCAGCGGCGGCAGGGCGTGATAGGCCCGGAAGATATAGGCCGAGGCATCGATCATCCAAAGCCGCACGGGTTTGTCCGTGGCAGAGGTTTCTGGTGCGGCGGCGGTGTCGGTGGTCGCTTCGGTCATGCCACTACAATAGGGTGCCTCAGGGCCGTCGTCATCCGGCAAACAAAACCCCGTCCAGTCTTTCGACGGAACGGGGTTTGAAAACCATCAGGGGCAGGGACCGACTAAAGCGGCGACCAGCCACCCGGGGTCTCATAGACCGTGTCGTCTTCCTCTTCGACGACCACATTGAGGTCGCCGCGCAGCTTGCGCACCTCCGCATAGGCAGCGCGAAGAAGTTCTGTCACGCCTTCGCCCGACACGCCCGAGACCTGCAGCGGACGACGTCCGGCCACGGCTTCGAGCGCATCGGCCTTTTCGATGCGCTCTTCCTCGGTGAGGGAGTCGATCTTGTTCAGGGCAAGGATTTCCGCCTTGTCCGCCAGACCGTCGCCGTAGGCTTCCAGCTCGCCACGGATGATGTTGTAGGCACCCACAACATCTTCCTGCGTGCCGTCGATCAGGTGGATCAGGCTGGCCGAGCGTTCGACGTGGCCAAGGAAGCGCGTGCCAAGGCCCGCACCCTCGCTGGCCCCTTCGATCAGACCGGGGATGTCGGCAATCACGAAACGCTCGGTCGGCGACAGGTCAACCACACCAAGGTTTGGCACCAGAGTGGTGAACGGATAATCCGCCACCTTGGGCTTGGCCGAAGACACGGCCGACAGGAACGTTGACTTGCCCGCATTCGGCAGACCCGCCAGACCAATGTCGGCGATCAGCTTCAGGCGCAGCCAGATCCACATCTCCTGGCCTTCTTGGCCCGGATTGGCGTGGGTCGGGGCCTGGTTGACCGGACCCTTGAAGCGGGTGTTACCCCAGCCGCCATTGCCACCGGCCAACAGGCGCACGCGCTTGCCCGCCTTGTCCATGTCGACGAGGACGGTTTCCTTGTCTTCCGACAGCACCTGCGTGCCGACGGGAACCATAAGAACGATGTCCTCGCCCTTGCCGCCGTGCATCTGGCGGCCCTGACCATGGTGACCGGTCGGGGCTTTGAAATGCTGTTGGTAGCGATAATCGATCAGGGTGTTGAGGCCATCCTTGGCTTCAATCCAGATGTCGCCGCCCTTGCCGCCGTCACCGCCATCGGGACCGCCGTTCGGGATAAATTTCTCGCGCCGGAACGACACGGATCCCGCGCCGCCGTTACCGGAGCGGATATAGATTTTTGCCTGATCGAGGAACTTCATGCGCGCCTTATGACCGAAGTCCGTGGCTTTTTACAGGTCACACACGCACCGGGGCTGGATTCCGGCCGCGAAAAGGGGCTCCTTCCAACGGAAAGAGCCCCTGACAATGCTTACGCTTACAAAAGCTGTAGCCTGGTCGCGACCTTAGTTCTTGGCGTCGCGAGCAGCACCTTCAACAGCGTTACCGGCGGCTTGGGTATCGCGGCCCAGACCTTGAATGGTGTTGCATGCCGAGGTGGTAAGAGCGGCAGCAACGACTGCCAGTACAACGAGTTTACGCATCACGTATCTCCCAATGATTCATCGGCAATTCGGCCTGGGAAAGAAACGTCGCGCCCCCAATCTGGTTCCGCTGTCCGGCGCGGGACGGCTCACGAGTCAGAAGGTGGACGCTGCGGTATGCTCTTCCAGCTTCGGCGTCTGGAAGACCAGAGTGGCAAGCGTCCCCCCGCTCGGGGCCACCGTTGTACTCACCGTGCCGCGCAGTTGCTTGGCAAAAGCCGTCATGAGGGTCAAACCCACCCCATTGTTCGCTTCGCCCATACCCGGACCATCGTCCTCGACCTCCAGCGTACTGGTATCGCCGTTCACGCGGAAACGGACCTTCAGCTCTCCACCTCGTCCGGCAAAAGCATGCTTCTGGGCGTTGGAAATGGCTTCAACCAGCCATAGCGCCATAGGAGCCAGCTTTTCAGGATCGATGTTGAGCGGATCGGCCTCGATAGAGCTCTTCACCAGAGGGCCACGCAGGGATTCGGACGCCACGAGATGGCCGACCAACTCTGTGAGGAAGACTTCCGCCTCGGCGTGTCGAATATCCTCGCCCTGATAAAGTGTCCGATAAATCAGCGCCAAGGCCGATATCCGCTGGCGCGTGTCACCCAGCGCCGAGCGGGCCGCAGGGTCGTCGACAGCCCGCTGCTGCATGGAGAGCAGCGACGAGATGATCTGCAGGTTGTTCTTCACGCGGTGGTGGATTTCGCGCAGCAGGGCGTCTTTTTCCTGCAGGGCTTCGGTTAGGGCGGCATCTCGTCGGGTGATGTTGTCGGCCAGCTCGTCCATAGTCTTGGCGAGGTGGCGTATCTCCGACGGAGCGTTCTCGGCCTGAACAGGGCGGATCGTATAGCGGCCGCGCGCATAGATGGCGGCGATCCGGTCCATATAGTCCAACCAGCGGATAATGATCCGTTCCGAGGCCAGCATGACGGCCGCAAAAGCGGTCAACCATGCCGCCAGCGGCAGCATCAGGAACCGGATAGGATTGTTACGCGCCCAGAACCACGGAGAGGCCGAAGGGGCCGATATCACGGCATAGACGTTCTGGCCTTCCAGACGCGAGGCGGCATAAAGGCGGTTGGCTCCATCTACGCCCTTGGCGCGCAGGATTTCGCTCCTGCCGCTGGACTGGGATTGCAGCCACGCCTTCAGATCGGGGACAGCAGGGGCAAACGCGGCCCCCTGACTGGACGTCAATAAGCGGCCATCGGCGTCAAACAGGGCCATGCTGGCCCCTGGGGGCAGGGCAGGGTCATTCGTCGCCGGTGTCAGGACCGAGGTGGGAATAGTAGCGACCAGCACCCCGTCAAAGCCGCCAAGCGGGCGCGTCGCGCGCTGCGCAAGGATCAGTCGGCTATTTTCGCCTTCTCCATCCAGTGCCACCACCCGGTGGCTTTCGCCGCGCGCCAGCGACCGGAACCACCAGCGCTCGGTGACTTGAGCGAACGGCTCGGCACTCTGGGTGTTGGACGCGCAGACGGTCCGTCCTGCGGTATCAAATCTATAGAGGTCTTTGACGTCGTCGATGGCACGGACAATGCCGCTGAAACGTCCGTTGCAGTCGAAGCTCTTACCCTCGGGCGCAATCAGTCCCAACAGCACACTGACGCGGTCAAAGGTCGACTCAGCGTCACGCACGCTGTTTTCGGCAGAGATCTGCAGATCCGTCTGCAGCGCCTCTATTTGCTGGAGATATTCACCCCGGACCTGTATCAGGCCGAGCAATATGAACGGCAGCAGGGCCACGGCCATGGCTAGCCCCAGCCGCGCGCGGATACCCTCGATGCGCTTGCGGCGGCGTGTGTCGCTGGTGCCCCCCAGCCATCTCCGCAGGACCTGCGGCACCACCCTATTCTCGCGAGGCGCCGCTTAGCCGATCTGCGTCGGCCAAAATGGAGCGCATGGCATCGCCTGCGGCCTTGCCGTCACGGGCATAACCGCCACGCTCCAGTGCTGCCAGCAGTGCCTTTCTGGCGCGCGAGACACGGCTCTTGACCGTACCGACCGCGCAATCACAGATCGCTGCCGCCTCTTCATAGGCAAAGCCACCGGCCCCCACGAGAATAAGCGCTTCGCGCTGTTCTTCGGGAAGGGTTTGCAGCGCCATACGCAGCTCGTCCAGAGCCACTGGTGCCTCCGGATCGTCCACCGCGATCAGTGTGCGTTCCGCAGCTTCCTGATCCAGTTGGGTCGAACGCCACGAGCGACGCTTTTCCGAATAGAATTGGTTGCGCAGGATCATGAAGGTCCAAGCCTTCATGTTCGTGCCCATCTGATAGGACGCACGCGCATCCCACGCCTTCATCATCGCCTCCTGGGCGAGATCATCGGCGGCGGTAGGATCGCCCGTCAGCGTACGGGCAAAGGCGCGAATGTGGGGGATGAGGGCGACAAGTTCTTTCTTGAAGCCGTCGTCATCCGCGGAGGGCGGCTTGGGAGCCGCGCCGGTTGATGTCATGCCCCACCTGTATTGTCGCGTTGGTCCGCTCGTCGCAGGATGGCAAGAAACTCATCCGGCACCGGTTCGTTGACAACCTCGTCAAAGATGTGACGCAGCTTAACGCCGATGGCTTGTTGCCTCAGTCTCGCTTCATCGAGATCGAGGTCGTCAGGCTCGCCTGCCTGGCTAAGAAGTTGAGATTTTTCAGACATAAACTCTCGGACCGTCCCCCGCTCCGACCCTGCTCGGCCGGACACGTATGTGTGCTTAACGCGTCTACAGGCTTTACTGTTCCGGCACCCTAGCTGAAATATGTAAAACGTACGGTAAAGGTTGGAACTGCGGCTAAGGTTCTTCGTTTAACCTTTCCGTCGTATGGCTGAATTGTCCGTCAACGACATCGGGGATTTCCAGAATGAGCCTTCTGGCAAGATTAGCGCCACACCTTCCGTATGTTCGGCGTTTTGCGCGTGCTTTGACCGGTGACCAGTCTACCGGTGATCACTACGTCCGTGTTGCCCTTGAGGCGCTTGCTGCAGGCGAGCGTCAACTTCCGGCCGACATGACGCCACGAGTAGCCCTTTACCACATTTTCCATGCCATCTGGTCCTCCACTGGGGCCCAGCTTGAGGATCATGACTCTGCCGCGTCGTCCGACGAGAACAATGCCGCGCGTCGTCTGATGAAG
>NZ_JSYD01000166.1:0-453 GCF_054824005.1 Brevundimonas sp. GN22
CGACAGCGGCGACTTCCAGGCACCGTGGGTGTTCTGGGCGTCCAGTTGGTTCAGGCCAGCGGTCAGGGTTTGGACCGTACCGTTGGATTGAGCGCCTTGAGCCACTGCGGTGTACGAAGCGGCAGCAGTGAACGGCAGGTTGGCGGTGAACACTGCGGTGTCGTAGCCACCGGTGTTGCCGGTGTTACGCAGGCCATCAACGTGGTTCTTGGTCAGCTTGACGGTGTTAGCCGTGTTGCAGCCAGCCAGGTTGGTGTAGATGGCGACCGAAGCCGGAGCGACCATGTCGAAGGCCAGACCCGGACCGGTGTTGTCCGAGGCGTAGATGCCCAGGGTGCCGAAGTCCAGTTCGTGGCTCTGGGCCGAACCCGAGTAGAAGGCGCAGTCGGTGTCAACCTTACCCTTCAGGGTGAAGGTTGCGCCGTCCGAACCCGAAGCCGAACCGTTGTTGCC
>NZ_JSYD01000167.1:0-752 GCF_054824005.1 Brevundimonas sp. GN22
CGGCCAAGCCGGGCTCGGATCAGTAGGGGCAAGCCGCTCCAGATGATCCGAGGAACACCATGCTGACCTTCCACAACATAGAGCCGCAACCGGTTGCAAAGGCACCGAGCAAACAGGCACAACTAGTCACTCTTCTGCAGCAAGAGGGCGGGGCCACCATGAAGGCCATGACCCTTGCCACAGGCTGGCAGCCGCACTCGGTGCGCGGCGCAATCGCCGGCGTACTGCGCAAAAAGGGCTATCAGGTCCAAAGCCACAATCATGAGGGCACGCGCTACTGGTCGATGAAGACCGAGGTGGCCCAATGAGCGAGATCAAAGCCTTGGTCGCGGCGGTGACGACGATGACCCTAGATGAGGTACGCAAGGTCTGGCGCGAGAGGTTTGGCGAGCCGCCGCCCTTGCGATCGACCGATCTGATGAGAAGGGCGCTGGCTGACCGCTTACAGCAGGAGGGTTCACGCCATCCGCTGGACAAACGTTTGGCGCAACTGGCGGCGCGCCACCGGACTGGATCCAAGCCCACCGTGGTCGCACACAGCTTCAAGACCGGCTCGCTGCTCCAGCGTGAGTGGCACGGCGAGCGCCATCAGGTCGAGGTGGTGGAAGGCGGCTATCTCTGGAAGGGACAGAACCACAAGAGCCTGTCAGCCATTGCCCGCGAGATCACCGGCTCGCGCTGGAACGGGCCGCGCTTCTTTGGTCTGCGGGAGGATCAGGTCTGATCCAAACCAAGACCATTCGCTGCGCCAT
>NZ_JSYD01000168.1:0-1654 GCF_054824005.1 Brevundimonas sp. GN22
TCACGTCTTTGCGGACTATGATGTGGATGGTGCTTCGAGCGCGGCTTTGCTGGTGCGCTGGTTCCGGTGTGTGGGCGCGGAACTGCCGATCTATGTGCCCGACCGCATGAAAGAAGGCTACGGCCCCAGCGCGCCGGCCTTTGACCGCCTGAAGGCCAGCGGTGCCGATCTGGTTATAACGGTGGACTGTGGCGCGGCAGCGAACGAGGCCGTGGCCCATGCCTCCGCAATCGGACTGAAGGTGGTGGTTATCGATCACCACATGATGCGTGAAGAACCGCCACAATGTCTTGCCGTGGTGAATCCGAACCGGCCCGGTTGCGGCTCGGGGCAGGGCAATCTGGCGGCTGCGGGTGTGGTTTTCGTTCTTCTGGCAGCATTGAACCGTGAGGGCCGGCGACGGGGGCTGTTTGCTGACAAGCAGGAGCCGGATATCCGTCAATGGCTGGATTTGGCAGCCATGGGGGCCATCTGCGACGTTACACGGCTGACGGGTTTCAATCGCGGCTTGGCCAGCCTTGGACTGCGCAGTCTGTCGGCCTGGAAGAATACCGGTCTTGCCGCACTGATGCGCGCTGCGGGCGCGGAACTGGGCGAGGCCAAGGCCCAGACCATCGGCTTTGTTCTGGGGCCGCGCATCAATGCGGGTGGGCGAATCGGTAAATCCGATCTGGGTGCGAAGCTGCTTTCGACCGACGATCCGCGTGAAGCCGCCGTGCTGGCTGAAGAACTGGACATGCTGAACCGCGCGCGTCGCGACGTGGAGGCCGAAGTCACCGATCAGGCTATCCGCATGGTCGAGGCCACCGGTGCCCATCAGGACGAATCAAGCTGCGTCGTGGTGGCAGGCGAGGACTGGCACCCTGGCGTCGTAGGTATCGTCGCAGGACGTCTGCGGGAGAGGTGGCGCAAGCCGGTTGTGGTTATCGGTCTGGATCCGGTCACCGGCATCGGCAAAGGGTCCGGTCGCTCTCAACTCGGTATGAATTTAGGGCGGGCCGTCCAGAAAGCGTGGGAAACCGGCGTACTTATTGCCGGTGGCGGGCATTCGATGGCCGCCGGCCTGACGGTAGAGACTGCAAAGATTGATGCCCTGCGTCAGTTTCTGAATGCCGAACTGTCCGGCGAGCAAGAAGCCGCAATTGCGCTGGACTGGGTCGAGATCGATGCCTTGATCGACGCACGCTCAGCGACGCGCGACCTGTTCGAGAGTTTCGAGCAACTGGCCCCTTATGGCCCTGCCAACCCCGAGCCCGTGTTCGGCATGGAGCATATGCAGGTGAGGGAGCCCATGGCGATGAATGGCGGCCACGTGAGGTGTCGACTGGTCGGTCCTGATGGAGCGTCGGTGCGTGCAATCGCGTGGCGCTGTGCCGATCTGCCGTTGGGCAAGACCTTGCTGTCAGGGCAGGGCGGGCTTTGCGTTGCGGGCCGTCTCAAGGCTGACGACTGGAATGGCCGCCGCGGTGTGCAAATGGAGATCGAGGACGTCGCCGATCCGCGTATGGGTGGTTGATGCGGGCAAGGCTCACCGCTCGCAGGTCTTTGAAAAAAAATACAGAAAATCGATTGGCACCGGTTGCCATCGTCGAGATTGGCCACTATCAAGCCACTCGTTCGCGACGCGGTCCCTTCGTCTATCGGTTAGGACGTC
>NZ_JSYD01000169.1:0-262 GCF_054824005.1 Brevundimonas sp. GN22
GCCATGGTGGCATTAACGGGAACGATAGGCGCAGTTGTGCTATTAGCTTGCGAAGCCATGACGTGATCCTCCAGAGATCCGTTGGGGTTAGGGCTGGGGTGGAAGTTGGCGCTTCCCCTCGGCCTGTTTTTATGGTTGCATCTATTTAATGATTAATGCAACCACAAAATCTAGAGGCAGGCCCGCGACTGGAAAGGGAACCCCTATTCAGGTGCGCTTACAGCCCGACATGCTGAACAAGCTTGACCGCTGGATATCAGAG
>NZ_JSYD01000170.1:0-250 GCF_054824005.1 Brevundimonas sp. GN22
CACCACATCTATCCGCTTGGCCTCGATGTCTGCCATCAGCCGCTTGAGAGCCGGACGCTCCATGGTGCCGCCCGAATAGCCTCCATCATCATAGATCTCGGGCAATAGGCTCCAGCCCTCGCCCGCTTGCGAGAGGATGTAGGCGGCGCAGGCATCACGCTGGGCATGCAGGGAGTTGTAATCTTGCTCGAGGCCCTCTTCGGTGCTCTTGCGGGTATAAATGGCGCAGCGAATGGTCTTGGTTTGGATC
>NZ_JSYD01000171.1:0-571 GCF_054824005.1 Brevundimonas sp. GN22
TGGACACCGGCGGCCCCCACACAACGACAACGCTAATACAGTTTTCTCGCGCGCGCGTGCGAGGCCTCGAAACCGAAAGGCTATCCTTTGACCGGCTTTAAAACCTTAGCCAGTGACAACACCGCGGTACTCGAACTTGCTGAACGCATCTCCGCTGTGGCGTGGCCGCTGTCGACCAACTTGGAACCTGAAGAGCACGCCTTCGCGATGATTGTGGCCGGGCTGGCCAAGATTGAAGAGGCAGCCCCTGACCTTCAGATCGCCCGCCTTCTTGCGGGCCTCGCTGAGCTCTACGTGGCGCGCAGCCACGTTGGAGAACGGGACCCAGCCCTAAACCATTCCTCCCGACAAGCCCTGCACATGGCGCATGTGGGGACTGCGCTGCTGGAAGATGGTGGCCTTACGAGCGAGGAGGCGGTCAACGCAATGCTGTGGGCGGCTGGCCGGGTGTCTGTCGTGACCCAAGGAAGGCAGGAGACCGCAAAGGTAGCCTACCTGATGGCTGATGGCTTCGCGACCCAATCGCACTGAACATAAACCAGAGAGGCCGCGTAATGCAGACCCAATCCAC
>NZ_JSYD01000023.1:0-19990 GCF_054824005.1 Brevundimonas sp. GN22
TAGTCTCCGCCGCGTTCCAGCGCCCGTTGATAGGCGGGGCGGGCGTGGATCGCCTGAATAAAGTGGGCGATATGCGGATAGGTGGCGGGATCCAGACCGCGGGTTGCGGCCGCTTCGAGGGCAAAGCTCATCATGATGTCGGCCGCCGAGAAGGTCTCGCCTACGAACCATCCGCCTCGGGTCAGGGCTTTTTCGATGAAGTCGAAATGGGTCTTGAGCTGGGGATCGACAAAACCGCGCAGGGCCTTGTCCGAGATACCCTTCACCAGAGGCTTGGCGAGAGCCGGAGCGCGCTTGGGAAGCTGACTGAATACCAGTTTCAGCAGAAGCGGGGGCATGGCCGAGCCCTCGGCGTAATGCAGCCAGTAGGTGAAGTCGCGGCGGGCGGGGAAACCCGGAGGCGGGCGCAGGTGGCCGCCCTTGTCATAGGTATCGAGCACATACTCGAAGATCGCGCCTGTCTCGGCGAGGATAATGCCGCTGTCATCCAGCAAAGGGGCCTTGCCCAGCGGGTGCAGGGCCTTGAGCGCCGGAGGGGCCAGCATGGTGGCCGGATCGCGCTCGTAGCGTTTGATCTCGTAGGGAAGCCCAAGCTCCTCGAGCAGCCACAGCAGACGTTGCGAGCGGCTGTCGGCGAGGTGGTGCACTAGGAGCATGGGCGATCCCTTTGAGTTTACAGGCCGCCTCTGCGGCCACGGCGCGGTGGGTAGGCTCCATACGAGCCGTTAGACGGATTGGATGCGGTTGGGGCCTTGGAGCGCTTGTAGTTTCTCCAAAGCTCCCATGCCCCCAGTGCGAGGGCGAGCTTTCCGGCATTCTTGCCTGCGACGCGGCGGGTGCCGCGGGACAGGAGCAGGGTGCCGATGACAGGCAGCAGACGCGACAACATGGAGCTTCCTTTCGACATACGGTTCGAAAGAGGTAACGGCGCGGGGCGAGGTAAGGTTCACCCGCGCGCCGGAACCGCCTTGTCTATTGGGCCGGGGCCTGGGCCGCTGTCTTGAACAGGTCCTCGGCAGCAGCGACTGTAGCCTCGACGCCCGCGATTACCGATGCGCGCGGATCAATGCGGAACAGCGGAGAGTGGTGCGGGGGCGGGGTGTCCTTGAGGTCTTCGGGCAGGCCGCCGACGGCGAAGATCACCGCCTTGATGCCGTGCTCGGGCGCTGCATAGAAGGCGAAGTCTTCTGCACCCATGCCCTGACGGGAGATGTCGAGCACACGCTCCTGACCCAGTTGGCCGGCGATGGCCGATTGCAGGCGCAGGGCCGTTTCGGTGTGGTTGACGGCAGGCGGGGTGGATTCGGTGGGCGAGCGGACCACGACGGGCAGCTTGTCCTCGGGGACGTTGAGGGCCAGCGCCGTGTTACGCGCGATCCGGTCAATGCCGTCCAGCAGGGTGTCGCGAACCTCGTAGCTGTCCGAGCGGACGGTGAGCTGCAGGTTCACTTCCTCGGGGATGATGTTGTGCTTGGTGCCGCCGTGGATGGAGCCAACGGTCACCACCGCTCCTTGAAGCGGGTCAACCTCGCGGCTGCGCAAGGTCTGGAGATTGGTGATGATGTAGGACGCCACCGTCACCGGATCGACCGTGGTGTGGGGGCTGGCACCGTGGCCGCCGACGCCCCGTACCTTGATGTCCACGCTGTCGGCGCTGGAATAGGCGACGCTGGGCGGGACCCAGATTGTGCCAGCCGGCAGGGACGAGGCGACATGGTAGCCGATGACATATTCAGGCTTGGGGAAGCGGGTGAACAGGCCGTCCGCGATCATGGCGCGGGCCCCTTCGACGCGCTCCTCGGCGGGTTGGGCGATCAAGACCAGAGTGCCGGACCAGTTGGCTTTGCGCGCCATCATCTGGCGGGCGGTGCCGATCAGGCCGGTAATGTGGGTGTCGTGGCCGCAAGCGTGCATGACGAACTGTTCGACACCGTCACGATCGACCTGACGGGCACGCGAGGGGTTGGGTGCGCCGGAGCGCTCCTCAAGGGGCAGGCCGTCCATGTCGGCGCGGACCATGACTGTGGTGCCGGGGCCGTTCTCGAACACGGCGACGACGCCTGTGCCGCCGACGTTCTCGGTGACGCGGTAGCCAAGGTCACGCAGTTCCTTGGCCATGCGCGCGGCGGTCTTGACCTCCTGACCGGAGAGTTCGGGGTTGCGGTGGAAGTGGTCGAACAGCGCGCCCAGATTGGCGTCATAGTCGGCACGGACCGCAGCGCTGAGCGCCGGATCGGTGGCGGCGGATGGCGTGGCGGCAAAAATCAGACCAGCGGCGGCAACGCCTGCCAGCAAGGCGGTGTGGATCCGCATAAAAAACCCCTCCCGTGGGAAATACTGAGGGATGGCAGACTATAGCGGCAACGCTGTTCGGCAAGGGCTTTAGACGAGCAAGGTCACCACGAAGGCAATTAGTGCGACGTGAAAACCAGCCAGTATTTCGGCATTGCGGCGGAAGGGTTGTTTGCCTGTCTTGTGTTTGAACAGGCTGCTTGCGGTCATCGAGCCGATGCCGCCGATCAGGGTGAGGCCAAGAAGGTTGGCTTCGCTGATGCGGCGCTGGTCCCGGACGGCGGCGACCTTGTCGAAGCCGAAGGCGACGAAGGCCCACAGATTGGTAGCGACGCAAATCAGCAGAAAGACGGGCAGGGACATGGGTTCTTGTAACGCTATGAGGTGGCGATGGGACAAGAGCCGACAACAAGCGTGGCTGTGATCCTGACGTAACGCCGGTTTCGATTGTGCGCAACGCAGAACGCCATTGCTGCGTTGAGGGGAAAAAGGAGGCCTTATGTCGTTCACCCAACTGGACCCCACTATTCCGGTATTCGTCATCGGCAAGGGTGACGGCTTTGCGCTGGGCGTCATTGATTACGGTCAGGAACACAACCTGATCTGGGTCACCGCGATTAACGAGACGGGCGAGATCTGGTGCGCGCCCAATCCCAAGGTGCGCATGACCAGCAACTGGACGATGGGACGTCCGAAATCGGCGGCGGCGGCAGCGGCGGGCAAGCTGACGGAGGCTTCATAGGTGCCCGGTGAGGCCGAGTTGAGGAGTTCCTGCGAAAGGGGTATCCAATAGCGAAACGACAGCTTGGGCTGTACCGTTCAATACCCGATAAGCAGAAGTTGCGTGCAGCGCGGGGCGGCGACGGGGCGAGGAGACACTGAAATGGCCAAGCTTTGGATCAAGGGCGCGATGGCAGTAGCAGCGACATTGACGCTGGCGGCCTGTGGCACGGTGGAGGGCGAAACCGTGCACGAGCGTGTGGCATCGCCCGACGGCAAGATGGAAGCCGTGCTGATGACCTGCTTTATGGATGGCGATGCCAAGGTGCGGCTGGTTACCGGTGCGGTGTTCGAAGGCAAGGGCGGTAACTGTGACGGGCTGAACAGCAAGGCGCTTGCGAGTGTGCGGGTGTCGATGCCGGAAGGCGATGATGACGGCCCCAAGGCTTCGGTGAAATGGGACAACGGTCACGCCGTCTTTAGCTTCGAGGGCGACCGCACTGTCATCAGCCGCGAGGCCAAGGGCAGCGGGCGGCTGGACCTGATTGCGGTGCGCGGCGAGTTCGAGGAAGCCGATATTGTCGAAGCGCCCTGAACGGATTTGATTGAAGTTTTTGAAGCCCCCGATGTTTGACGTCGGGGGCTTTTTCGTGCGCGTGTTGCGATTAAATCGTGCGCGATTTATATTGGGGCATGGCTGAAAATCCCACGCTTACGCTCGACGACTTTGTTTGCTTCACCCTGTATGGGGCGGGGCTGGCGATGAACCGTTTGTATAAGCCGCTGTTGGACCCGTTCGGGCTGACCTATCCGCAGTACCTCGTGCTGACGGCGCTGGCCGAAAAGGACGGGGTGAAGGTCGGCGAACTGGGCGAGCGGTTGCAGCTTGAATCCAATACGCTGACGCCTTTGGTCAAGCGTCTGGAAGCCGCGGGGATGGTGTCGCGGCAGCGCGATGCGGCCGATGAGCGGGTGGTGCGTGTGAGCCTGTCCGAGGCGGGGCGCGATGTGATCGCGCAGGCGCACGCCTGTATCCCGCAGCAGGTGCTGGAGGCCAGCGGCCTGACGATGGAAGAGGTCTCGGACATGAATGCGAAGCTGAAGAAGCTACAGGCGGCATTGGGCGATACCTAGGAGACGGGCATGCGTAAGGGGCTGATCGCAGCAGTTTGTGTGGGGTTGCTGGCGTCGGCGTGTTCAGGGGCTTCGGAAAGCGTGGTCGAGCGGGTGGCTTCCCCGGACGGGCGCTATGAAGCCGTGCTGATGGTGTGCCAGACGCCGTCGGATTTCACGGCATCGGATCTGTTGGTCATGGTCTATGACGAGAAGGGGCGTGGATGCGAGAAGGCGTTTGTCGATGCCGTCGCGGGCGTCACGCTGACCCATCCGGACAAGGAAGGCGTGAACGCTTCGATCCGCTGGGATGAGGATGTGTTGGTTTTGACGACCAAAACGGAGCGTCAGCTCATGTCAGGGCTTTCGCGCACTGACGGGCCGAGAATGATCCGGCTGGATGGTCCGATCACAGGCGCTGAAGGTTGGACGGTGGACGCACCAAAGGCTGAACGTACACCGCAACCCGACGTGGGCTAAGAGAACCCAATTTAGCCCTCAAGCAGTGAGCGCCCGCGCGGCGAACGTAGGGCACAAAAGAACCCCCGATGGCGAAGCCGTCGGGGGTTCTTTTGTCTTAGTTATAAGACTGGATGGGTCGGACATCCATTTCGCCGTTGCGGATGGCCTTGATGGCCTTGGCGGCGGCGATGGCTCCGTAGGCCGTCGTGTAATAGGGCAGTTTCATCATCAGCGCGGTGCGGCGGATGGCGAAGCTGTCGGCCAGAGCCTGCTTGCCTTCGGTGGTGTTGAAGACCAGCTGGATCTCGCCATTCTTCATCGCGTCGACGATGTTCGGACGGCCTTCCAGAACCTTCTTCACCAGACCGACTTCCAGACCCTGCTCGGTCAGGTAGGCGTGGGTGCCTGCGGTGGCGACGACCTTCATGCCTTGGTCCAGCAGGGTCTTTACAGCCTCGAGAATGAAAGCCTTGTCGGCGTCCTTGACCGAGACGAAGGCGGTGCCTTCGGTCGGCAGGATGGTGCCGCCGCCGGTCTGGGCCTTGGCGAAGGCGCGGGCGAAGGCCGGAGCGAGGTCGGCTTCGCCGTCACGCTTCCAGTCCAGACCCATGACTTCACCCGTCGAGCGCATTTCCGGGCCGAGGATGGTGTCGACGCCAGCGAAGCGGGCGAACGGGAAGACGGCTTCCTTGACGGCGATGTGCTCCAGTTCCTTGTCGACCAGACCGAAGGAGGCGAGCTTTTCACCGGCCATGACCTTGGCGGCGATGGCGGCAATCGGCTGACCAATGGTCTTGGCGACGAACGGGGCGGTACGCGAGGCGCGCGGGTTCACTTCGAGAACGAAGATGCGCGGGTTGTCGCTGTGCGGCTCTTCGATGGCGAACTGGACGTTCATCAGGCCGCGAACCTTGAGGGCCTTGGCCATCTCGGTGGTCTGGCGCTTCAGCTCGGCCACGATGGCGGGCGAGAGCGAGTGCGGCGGCATCGAGCAGGCCGAGTCGCCCGAGTGGACGCCGGCTTCTTCGATGTGTTCCAGAACGCCGGCCACGAAGACGGTCTCGTCGTCGCACAGGGCATCGACGTCCACTTCGGTGGCGCGGTTCAGATAGTGGTCGATCAGGACGGGATCATTGCCCGAGACGCGCATGGCCTCGCCGACGTAGCGGTCCAGACCTTCGCGGTCGTGCACGATCATCATGCCGCGACCACCCAGAACGTAGGACGGGCGCAGGACGACCGGATAGCCGACTTCCTCGGCCTTGGCAGCGGCTTCTTCAGCCGAGCGGGCCAGAGCGTTCGGCGGCTGTTGCAGGCCGATGGCTTGCAGCATCTGTTGGAAGCGCTCGCGGTCTTCGGCCAGGTCGATGCTGTCGACCGAGGTGCCGAGAACCGGAATGTTGTCTTCCTGCAGGGCGTGGGCCAGCTTCAGCGGGGTTTGGCCGCCGAACTGGACGACGCAGCCGATCAGGTCGCCCTTGGAGCGTTCGACTTCGATCAGCTCGAGCACGTCTTCGGTGGTCAGCGGTTCGAAATACAGGCGGTCCGAGGTGTCATAGTCGGTCGACACGGTCTCGGGGTTGCAGTTGACCATGATGCTTTCGACGTTGATGTCGGCGAAAGCGAAGGCTGCGTGGCAGCAGCAGTAGTCGAACTCAATGCCCTGACCGATACGGTTCGGGCCACCGCCGAGGATGATGGCCTTCTTCTTGTCCGAGACGTCGGCTTCACAGGCCGGAACCTGGCCGAGGATGCCGGTCTCGTAGGTCGAGTACATGTAGGCGGTCGCCGAGGAGAACTCGGCGGCGCAGGTGTCGATGCGCTTGAAGACCGGACGCACGTTCAGGCCGCGACGGGCGAGGCGCACTTCCTTTTCGGTCTTGCCGGTCAGGGCGGCCAGACGCGCGTCGCCGAAGCCCTTGGACTTCAGGCGGCGGAAGTCGGTGGCCTCGGTCGGCAGACCTTGAACGCGGATGTGGCCTTCGGTGCGGACGATGTCTGCAATCTGGCGCAGGAACCACGGCTCGTAGAAGCAGGCCGAGTGGACTTCTTCAACGGTCAGGCCGTGGCGGAAAGCCTGGGCAATGACGCGGATACGGTCCGGCGTCGGCTGACCCAGAGCGCGGATGACGGCGGCCTTGATGGCAGCGTCGTCGGCATCGCCCGAGACGCCTTCGATTTCGACTTCGTCAAAACCGTTCAGGCCGGTTTCCAGACCGCGCAGGGCTTTCTGCATCGACTCCTGGAAGGTACGGCCAATGGCCATGACTTCACCGACCGACTTCATGGCGGTGGTCAGGTGCGGCTCAGAGCCCGGATACTTCTCGAAGGCGAAGCGCGGGATCTTGGTGACGACATAGTCGATCGACGGCTCGAACGAAGCCGGAGTGACCTTGGTGATGTCGTTTTGCAGTTCGTCGAGGGTGTAACCGACGGCCAGCTTGGCGGCGATCTTGGCGATCGGGAAGCCGGTGGCCTTGGAGGCCAGAGCCGACGAGCGCGACACGCGCGGGTTCATCTCGATGACGACCATACGGCCGTCGGCAGGGTTGATCGCCCACTGGACGTTCGAGCCGCCGGTTTCGACGCCGATTTCGCGCAGCACGTTGATCGAGCCGGTACGCATCAGCTGGTATTCTTTGTCGGTCAGCGTCAGAGCCGGAGCGACGGTGATCGAGTCGCCCGTGTGGACGCCCATCGGGTCGATGTTTTCGATCGAGCAGATGATGATGCAGTTGTCCGCCTTGTCGCGGACGACTTCCATTTCATACTCTTTCCAGCCCAGTACCGACTCTTCGATCAGCACTTCGGTGGTCGGCGACAGGTCGAGGCCGCGTTCAACGATCTCGTGGAATTCTTCGACGTTGTAGGCGATGCCGCCGCCGGTGCCGGCGAGGGTGAAGGACGGGCGGATGATCGCCGGAAGACCCACGAAGGCCAGAGCGTCGTCGGCTTCTTCGATGTGGTGGATGGCGCGCGAACGCGGGCTCTCGAGGCCCAGCTTGTCCATGGCGTCACGGAATTTCTGGCGGTCTTCGGCCTTGTCGATGACTTCGGCCTTGGCACCGATCATCTCGACGCCGTACTTGGCCAGTGCGCCCGAGGATTCCAGAGCCAGCGCGGTGTTCAGCGCGGTCTGGCCACCCATGGTCGGGAGGAGCGCGTCGGGGCGTTCCTTGGCGATGATTTTTTCGACCATTTCCGGCGTGATCGGCTCGATGTAGGTGGCGTCGGCCACCTCCGGGTCGGTCATGATGGTGGCGGGGTTCGAGTTCACCAGAATGACGCGATAGCCTTCGGCCTTCAGTGCCTTACAGGCCTGAACGCCCGAATAGTCGAACTCGCATGCCTGACCGATAACGATCGGGCCAGCGCCGATGATGAGGATGGACTGGATGTCTGTACGCTTGGGCATCGGCGTCTACTTCACTTCGCGACCACGCACTCCCAGCCCTCGTAGTCGAGCTGGAAGGCCGTGGCCCAGGATTGCATCATGGCCGACACAGGCGCGAACGACGCCTCATCGACCGGCATGGTTGTTTCCAGGACGGTCATATCGCCCTGGCCCCGCGTCAGGAAGCCTGCGCGGCGTGCGACTTCGCAGAGGTCGCCATGAAAATCTTCCTCGCCCGAGAAATAGAACAACGTGTGGCGCGGCGTGATCCCGCTGTCGCCTTGTTCGGCGAGAGCAGCACGCATGCGGGCGTCGTTTTCCTCATGGTTCAGGTCGAAGTTCAGCGAAGGTCTCCACGCACGCAAAAAGACGGACACGAGCTTCGCTCGCGGCCGATCCGTTCAGGTTGTCGGTTAAGCGGCCCGTTTAGAGAGGGTAGTCCCCTACTGCAAGGGGCAATGGGCACCTGAACGGGGAAAAGCCGACCAATCGCTGAACTGTGTGCTCTGCGCACCCGAAAATGCGGCGCGGCGGAGGCAAAAAGAAAGGGCGGCCCCCGTGAGGGGACCGCCCGTAGATCACAGCCGGATGGCTGCGGAGATTAGAACGGCTTGAAGTTCAGGCCGACGAAGAAGCGACGACCGTACGGGTCGAAGTTCGCATTGATGGTGGTGCCCAGGATGTCGCGTTGTTCGGCATCGAAGACGTTCACCACGCCAGCGCGCAGGGTCAGGTCATCACGGACCTTGTAGCGGACGGTCAGGTCGTGACGGGTGAAGTTGCCGGTATCCAGTTGGTCACCCAGACGGGCATCGGCGTTGTTCACGAAGTCACGCGGGCGGGTGATGTTCTGGGCGGTCTGCCAGTCAGCGGTCCAGTTGACGTTCCAGATGTCGTTCGGACGCCAGGTCAGCGACGAGGTCAGACGAACGCGCGGGTAGAAGACCGAAGCGGCCAGTTCGGAGTAGTCCGACGGGTCGGCTTCGTTCAGGTACTGCTTCTGCTCGATGAGCCACGAACCGTTCAGACGGTAGTCGAACGAACCCCAGTTCTTGCCCCAGTCAGCGGTATCCCACGAGTAGCTGCCGCCGAAGTCCAGACCGCGGGTTTCAAGAGCGGCGTAGTTGAACGAACGTTCGATGAAGCCACCGATCGGGTCGCCCGACGGGGCACCCATGCCGAACGGGATGTCCGGGTTGTTGCGGAAGATCGAACCGCAGGCATCCGGGTTCAGTTCTGCACCGCTGACGCAGTTGGCGGCGATGCCGTCAGCCGAGACCGATGCGATCACCTTGTCGATGCGGATTTCATAGTAATCCAGCGACAGGGTTAGGCCCGGGATGAAGCGCGGCTGCAGAACGGTCGAGAACGTGAAGGATTCCGACTCTTCCGGTTGCAGGTTCGGGTTACCGCCCGACACGCCGGCGATGCCCGAGGTGTAGTTCGGACGGAAGTCGTCGGTGTTGGTTGCGGTGGCACCGGCGAAGTCGAAGCTCAGGCCTTGTTCGGCGGCCAGAGCGGTACAGTTCTTGATGCGGTTCGCCTTGACGGCCTGATCATCGAGAGCGGCGATGTTCAGGGTGGCGCAGGGGTCTACGAAGCCGTTGGCGAAGGTCTGGCCGTAAGGCGAGAAGTTTTCACCTAGGTTCGGGACGCGCACCGACGAGTTGAACGAGGTCTTGAAGGTGATGTCGCGGATCGGACGATAGACCAGGTTCACGCCATAGACGTCGACGTCGCCCACGGTCGAGTAGTCGGCCCAGCGGTAGGAGCCGCTCAGTTCGGCAAACTCGCCCAGCTTGCTGTCGCGGAACAGCGGGACCGAGAGTTCTGCGAACAGTTCCTTCGATTCATAGCTGACTTCCGGGAAGTCTTCGCCGGTGTTCAGGAACAGCAGGCGGTCGCCGGCGCTGGCCGAACGGCCGAGAGCCGAGGTCGATTCCTTGCGCCATTCACCGCCGAGGGCGAGGCCGAGGTTACCGGCACCCCACAGGTCCCACAGTTCGGTCGACATCGAGGCGATAGCCTGATGCTGCTCGTTCATTTCCTCGACGCGGACGAAGGCGTCGACGTACTGGAGCGCTTCGGCGGTCTGGTTACCAGCACCGAAGACGTTCAGAGGCGTACATTGGGCCAGCGACTGACGACCGTACTCGGTGTCGTTCAGGTCACCACCGCGAACCTTGTCCTCGACTGGCAAACCTTGGGCATTGAGCAAGGAGGAGCGGCAGACGATGGCACCGGCGCGGCCCATAACACCTGCGGTATCGACAACGGCGTCGGCGGCGAGAGCCATGCGTTGGGTGTCGACGGCGCGTTCGATGTTTTCAATCTCGACCTTGCCGTAGGTGTAGCCGATGTCCCAGTCGAACGACTTCATGAAGCCGGCCTGGCCGTGGCTGCCGTTCAGGCTGACGACATAACGCTGCAGGTCACGGGTGTTGGTCTGCGAACGATCCGGACCGAACAGCGAGTGACGGGCGATCGGAAGAGCTTGCGTACCCGTCAGGGCACCCGGAGCGCCTGCCGTCGGCGGGGCGTAGATGTCGATGCGATTGGCCGCGATGGCATCCTTGATGTTCTGCGGCAGGAAGGCGTTGTCGTCCCAGCGCAGATCGAAGGCCGAGGTGGCCCAGATCGAGTTGGTGTCGTCAGCCGCATAGGACGAGTTATCGAGGTCGATGTCGAAGAAGGTCGGCTGACCGCGCATGTAGGTATCCTCGGTCACGTACTTGGCCGAGGCATTGAGGTTGATCGAGTCGGTGATCTTGTAGTTCACGCCGACCTGGTAGCGCTGCGATTCCGATTCCGGGATGCGGCTGTAGCCAGCCACTTCGCCCAGCGGCATGCCGTCGCCGCCGATGTTGTACGGGCGGTTGATGCCGGTGTTGCCGACGCGCTGGCCGAAGTTGGCCGCACGGGCGACGTTGCCGTCATACACGAAGGTCTTGCCTGGCATGATGCCGTAGCAGTTCGCTGCATAGGTGAAGCCACCGCCCGAGAAGCAGTTCTGGTAGGCAACGTTCGGGTTGGTCAGATCGGACGGCTGCTGCAGGTTGGCCAGAGTGGTCTGGCCCCAAGGCAGGATGTCCAGACGGTTCACGCCATAGAAGACGTCGGCGTCGAGACGGCCGTCATAGGGCGCGGTCGTCGGGTCGGCGTCGATGCTCAGACGGATCGGCGCACGGCGAATCCAGTCGATGTCCAGCGATTGGACTTCGTCGATCTTTTCGTATTCAGCGTGGCCGTAGAGGTTCAGGCGGTCATCGAAGAAGTTCTTGCCGGCCAGAACCGAGATACGGCGGGTTGCTTCGCCGTTGTCGTTGATCTGACCGTAGTTGGCGTCGATCTCCAGACCTTCGAAGTCCTTCTTCAGGATGAAGTTCAGAACGCCCGAAACAGCGTCGGCACCGTAAACCGACGATGCACCGCCGGTGATGATTTCGACGTTCTGGATCAGCAGACGCGGGATGGAGTCGATATCGACCGACAGGTCACCGCCTTGCGAGCCGACATGGCGACGGCCGTCGACGAGGGTCAGGGTGCGGTTGGCACCCAGCGAGCGAAGGTTGGCCAGCGACAGGCCGCCGGTGTTCAGCGAGGAACCGGTGGTGTCCGACGGAACTTGCGAGTTCGACAGGGCCGGGATGGTCGCGAGGTAGTCGATGACGCTGGTTTGGCCGGTCGAAAGGATCTCTTCCTGGGTGACCTGAATCAGCGGGGTCGGAGCGTTCGCGGCGCTACGGCGGATACGCGAACCGGTGACGACGATTTCACCGAGGTCCGAGGCTTGGTCTTGAGCGGGGACAGGCTGGGCTTGCTGTGCCGAAACGCCGGTCGCGGCAAGGGCACCAACGAGAATAGTGCTGGCTAGCAAACGGGGGCGGGAAATTCGCATACGGGGGACATGCCTTTTCAAATACCGACAAACGTCGAATTTAGATATTCGAAAGGCTCTTCCGGCCGCTTTCACGTCAAGCTTTGCCGTTTCATAAATGTGTCGGAATTGGTCCTATGCTTTCGTAATGTTGCTATCATGTGACAGAAATTAAGGGTTCGTGGCCAAAATGAGGCGATTATTAACTGCGGGGGCCTCGGTGCTTAAGGACCAAGCTTGACTGTAAGTATCAAGCTTGGCCGTAATTAATCAGACGATATGCTGGACCCAGTCCGGCAGTTCGCTGATGTGGCTAAGCGTCACATAGCGGGCGTGGCCTTCGGGCGCGTCGGCAAGCTCGTGCGCCCATGTAATATGGTAGGGGATATGAATGCCCCACGCCCCGGCCTCGATAGGCGGGATGACGTCGGACTTCATGGAATTGCCCGCCATTGCCGTCTGTTCGGGACGTAGGCCGTGACGCTGGAAGATGCGCGTATAGGTGCTGCGATCTTTCTCCGAGACAATCTCGACGGCAGAAAAGTGTTCGCCTAGGCCAGAAGCGGCCAATTTTCGTTCTTGGTCGATCAGGTCACCTTTAGTGATCAGAATGAGGCGGTAACGTGCCGCCAATTCGTTGATCGCTTCATCGACACCGGGCAGGGGCTCGACCGGATGGTTGAGCATTTCGCGGCCCGCGGCGAGGATTTCGCGGACGATGTGGGCAGGCGCTTCGCCATCGCACAGTTCCATCGCCGTCTCGATCATCGACAGGGTGAAACCCTTCACGCCATAGCCATACAGGCGCAGGTTGCGACGCTCGATCTGGGCCAGTCGGTCCATCATGACCGGCTCTTCGGCGTGGTCCGACAGGAGATCCACGAACCGCTTCTGGCTGAGACGGAAGATGGTCTCGTTGTGCCAGAGCGTGTCGTCGGCATCGAGGCAGACGGTGGTGATGGGCATGGGGCTCTCCGGCAAAGCAAACTATTCGATGCACGTCGGGCGCGACGGCAAAGTTTTTTCGGTTTATGGCGGAAGTTATGAGCCAGATCGATGCCATTTCAACCGATAGCAACCGCCGCCTGAGCTGGGGCGTGGCCGCCCTTGTGGTGGCGGGTAATATGATCGGGTCGGGGGTTTACCTCCTGCCTGTGACGCTGGCACCGACCGGCAGCTCCAGTCTGGTAGGCTGGGTGGTCTGCGGTGTGGGTGCGGTGCTGCTGGCGCTGATGTTCGGCGGTCTGGGGCGGCATTTGCCCAAGGCCGACGGTCTGGCCGACTTTGCCTCGCAGGGTGTGGGCCGGTTCCTCGGCTATCAGGCGGGCCTGTTCTATTGGGCGGCGTGCGTGGTCGGCAACGTGGCCGTGGCTGTGGCGGCGGTGGGTTACCTCGCCTTCTTCTTCCCTGTGCTGAAAGAGCCGTTGTGGGGGGCTGCCGCCAATCTGGTTATTATCTGGATCACCACGGCCATTTATGCGCGCGGCACCCAGTCGGCGGCGCGCTTTGGCGTGTTGAGTCTGATTATCGGACTAGTGCCGATTGTGCTGGCGATCCTTGCCGGTGCGATTGCTTTCAAGCCTGAAATCTTTGCCGCAAGCTGGAGCCCGTCGGGCGAGCCGTTGATGAAGACGGTTCCGGCGTCGCTGGCCATCATCTTCTGGGCCTTCCTTGGCGTCGAGAGCGCGGCGGCGCTGACGTCGCGGGTCAAGAATCCGGGGCGCGATGTCGGACTGGCCTCTGTGGCCGGTGTGCTGTTGGCCTTTGTGATCTATGTGCTGGCGTGTGTGGCTGTGTTCGGGGTGATCCCTGCCGGTGTGCTGGCAGAATCGACCAGCCCCTTTGCCGATCTTGTGGCGCGGGTGATGGGCGCATCGGTTGCCGGTCTGGTGGCGGCCTGTGCTGTGGTCAAGACAACCGGCACGATTGTCGGCTGGACCATGACGGGCGGCGAGACTGCGCGGGCAGCGGCGGAGAACGGCTGGTTGCCGCGTCTGTTCGGCGGCAAGGTCAAGGGCAAGACGCCGTGGACCAATCCGCTGATGATGGGTGCGCTGATGAGTGTGCTTGTGGTCATCAGCGTCCAGCCCAGCCTCGGCAAACAGTTCGAGATGCTGATCGGCGTGACCTCGGTTTTGACGCTGGTGCTTTATGCCGTGTGCTCGATGTCGCTGCTGACGATTTCCAATAGCTGGGGGTGGCGATTGGTCGGGGTTTGCGGCCTGATCTTCTCGTTCTTTGCCGTGGTGGCGGCAGCGGGAGATTATGTCCTGCCAAGCTTGGGCTTCTTTGCCCTAACTTCGGTCGCGTGGTGCTGGGTTGGCCGCAGCAATGACACGAAACAGGATATCATTGAGGGATAAGACAGATGGCGGGTTGACCGCGACCTGCATAGTTCTTAGTGACCCCGCCGTTTAACTACTGTTTTGCCGCTTTAGGAGCCCGCGCCATGACGTCCAAGATTTTGTCCGGTGCAACGGGTGTTCTCGTTCTGGCCGATGGCACGGTGCTTTCGGGCGTCGGTGCCGGTGCGACCGGTTCGGCCTTGGGTGAGGTCGTGTTCAACACGGCCATGACCGGCTATCAGGAAATCCTGACCGACCCGTCCTATATGAGCCAGATTCTGGCCTTCACCTTCCCGCACGTCGGCAACGTCGGTGTGAACGTGGAAGACGTGGAACAGGTGACCGAAGTGGCCGGTAAGGCTGCCGTCGGTGCAGTGTTCCGCGATGTTCCGACCGATCCGGCTAACTGGCGCTCGGGCGGTGATTTCGACAACTGGCTCAAGAGCCGCAATGTGGTCGCGCTGGCCGGTGTGGACACCCGCGCGCTGACCCAACTGATCCGTGACAAGGGCGCACCGCACGCGGTGATCGCCCACGATCCGGAAGGCAATTTCGATCTGGATGCTCTGGTCGCCAAGGCCAAGGCCTGGACCGGTCTGGTTGGTCTGGACCTCGCCAAGGAAGCCACCACCCTGCAAGCGTTCGAGTGGGACCAAGGCGTTTGGGAATGGCCGGCTGGCTATCCGCGCGTGGATGCCGCCGACAAGAACGTCGTGGTCATCGACTATGGCGTGAAGCGCAACATCCTGCGTGCACTGGCATCGACGGGCTGCAAGATCACTGTGGTTCCGGCCGATACCAAGGCTGAAGACATTCTGGCCCGCAATCCGGACGGTATCGTCCTGTCGAACGGTCCGGGCGATCCGGCAGCGACCGGCGAATACGCCGTGCCGGAAATCAAGAAGCTGATCGCTTCGAGCAAGCCGATCATGGGCATCTGCCTGGGTCACCAGATGCTGGCCATCGCTGTCGGTGCCAAGACCATCAAGATGGTTCAGGGCCACCACGGCGCGAACCACCCGGTGAAGGACCTGACGACCGGCAAGGTCGAGATCGTGTCCATGAACCACGGCTTCGCGGTTGACCAAGCCAGCTTGCCGGATGGCGTTGAAGAAACCCACGTCAGCCTGTTCGACGGTACCAACTGCGGTATTGCATTAACTGGCAAGCCGGTGTTCTCGGTTCAGCACCACCCGGAAGCATCGCCGGGACCGACGGACAGCCTGTACCTGTTCCAGCGTTTTGCGGATTCTATGCGAGGATAAATGACGGCACATGCGGTGCGCTCGGCCTATCTAGGCTGGCTTGCAACCGCGATCGCGAAGGTGAGGGGGGCTACCTCAGCTATCGCGGGCGACGAGCAAGATCTCGTTTTGGGATATGCTACCGGCTACGATTCAGCCGACGTCGCCATCTTCGTCCGATCATTGCGTTCACATTACAGCGGAGCCATTGCGCTGGTTGTGGACCCCGATCCCGAGCTTCGGGATTTTCTGAAGAGCTATGATGTCGAAACCCTCGATGCGCCGGATCTGGCGCTCGAGGGTGGCGACTGGACACCGCATCCGGTGGTGTCCCGATTTGCGGGCTTTGATGCCCTGCTGCGGTCGCGGCCCTGGGTGCGAAACGCGCTGCTGACCGATGTGCGTGATGTGGTGTTTCAGGCATCGCCGCTGGAGCCTGCGCCCGAGGGGCTGGAGTTCTTTGCCGAATGCGAGACGCCGCTCAGCCTTCATGACTTCAACATGAAATACATCCGCGCTGTCGGCGGCGAGAAGTTGGCCGAGGCCGTGGCAGATCAGGCCTGCATCTGTGTGGGTACGGTGATCGGCCCGCGCGAGCAGTTGATGCGGTTCTGCCGTCTGATCCTGATGCTGGGGGCCATTCCGCGTTCGGAGATTGGCGGAGCGTTCGGGGCCGATCAGGCGACCTGTAATCTGGCGGTACATCTGGGGTTGCTGGAGGGGCAGGTGATGCCTAACCACAGCCGCGTGGCGACGCTGGGCATGGTGCCGACCTCCAAGCTGACGCTGAAGGAGGGCATGATCCATAATCCTGACGGATCGGTCAGCCCCATTGTCCATCAGTATGACCGGCATCCCCTGTTGATGACCGCCATGTGGTCGCGGTGGGCCGCCGATGTGGAGAAGCGCGAGCGGTGTCGGCCAAAGACGCTGGGCGACCGCATCGACAAGGTGGTCCAGTCGGTCAAGCGGCGCACGCTGGAACTGCGCTGACCTTGGGTCGGTCATAAAAAAGATCACCGCCAGCGGGGCTGTGCGGTGATCCGGGGCGTTCGGTTAGGGAAGGACGCTGGCGGTGCGGCGCGTCTCTGCGGCTTTGGTCACGGCAGCGAAGGCCGCGTTAATCCAATAGGCAGCGTCTTCGGTACGGCGTTCCTCGCGACGTTGCAGACCACGCTGGCGGCGGAGCGCCGCATTGGCCAGCAGACGCGCATGAAGCGCGCGCGGCGTCGGGTTGGCGACAGCGGGGGAACCGGGGACGGCAACGGCGTCGGGGCCGACCGGAACCACCGCGGGAGAGGCGATGGTGAAAGGCATATTTTGCACTCGATAACTTTCCACAACGGCTGTGGATAAGCCTGTGTACCGAAGAATCTCGTTCAGATTCCGGCAGTTGCTACCGCAAAGCTGCCGCAAGGCTTACTAAAATCTTAACAGATATGCACAGGCGATAGGCTGGATTTATGGTCGCAAATCGAGGGCTTTACGCCTAGTGTAGGGGCTTGAGTTTCCGGGGCCTGATGTGCGGTTTGACGAACGATTTATCGAAGAACTGAAGGCACGGCTGCGCCCGTCCGATGTGATCGGCCGCTCGGTGAAGCTTAAGCGGCAGGGGCGCGAGTTTGTGGGCCTCAGCCCGTTCGCCAAGGAAAAGTCGCCCAGCTTTTTCGTGAATGACGACAAGGGCTTCTTCCACGATTTCTCCTCGGGCAAGCACGGCGACATCATCAGCTTTCTTCAGGAAACCGAGCGTCTGAGCTTTGTCGAGGCGGTGTCGCGTCTGGCGGCAGAGGCGGGGATGCAGATGCCCGCCGAGGACCCGCAATCGGCCGAGCGCGAGCAAAAGCGTGCAGGTCTGTCCGACTGGATGGACTGGGCGCAGAAATGGTTCGCGGCCAATCTGCGTCGGCAGGTCGGGACCGCCACTCGCGAATATCTGGAAAAGCGTGGCCTGCCGGAAGACCAGTGGGAGCGGTTCGGTCTGGGCTATGCGCCCAATGACCGCGAGGGGCTGAAGAACGCGCTGGTACAGCGCGGGGCGAAGCCGGGTGAGTTGGTCGAAGCGGGGCTGCTGATTGCGCCCGAAGGCGGCGGTCAGCCCTATGACCGTTTCCGTGACCGCTTGATGTTCCCCATTCTGGACGCGCGCGGGCGGATCGTCTCCTTCGGCGGTCGGGCGATGAACCCCGATGACCGCGCCAAGTATCTGAATGGTCCGGAAAGCCCGCTCTTCCATAAGGGCGCGACGCTTTATGGCCTGCCGGAAGCGCGGCGCATCCTTGGTGCGGAGAAGCGCGGCGAGCAGGGGATCATCGTCGTTGAAGGCTATATGGATGTGATCGCCTGTCAGCGTGCGGGCCTTCCGGCTGTTGCACCGATGGGCACGGCGCTGACGGAAGAGCAGATGGAGCGGCTGTGGCGCGTGTCGTCGGAGCCGGTGCTTTGCTTTGACGGCGACAATGCGGGTCTGAGGGCGGCGTATCGGGCTATCGAGCGGGCATTGCCGCTGCTGAAGCCGGGGCGCTCGTTCCGGTTTGCCTTGCTCGAAGGCGGGCAGGACCCCGACGATGTGCTGCGCGACAAGGGGGCACCGGCGTTGCGTCAGATGGTGGCTCAGACCAAGACCTTCTCTGAAGTTTTGTTCCAGCGCGAGGTCGAGGCTGAGCCTCTGGATACGCCGGAGCGCAAGGCGGGCCTGAAGGGGCGACTGCGGGCGGCGGCCGGTGCGGTGCAGGACAAGGACCTTGCCGAACAATATCGCCGCGACCTGTTTGATCGCTTCGATGCCCTCTTCCCGCGCCAACAGAACCAACGGCCGCAAGGGCAGAGCGGGGGCTTTGGCGAGCGCAAGAAATGGGGGCGCGAGGTTCTTCAGGGCCAGACCGCTGAAGGACAGCGGGCCATGCATGCGCTGTCGCGCTCCATCGAGCCTGTGGCGGCGGCGCTGGTGCACGGTGTGATCGATGATCCCGAGCGTCTGGATGACCATATGGAGGCCATTGCCCGCTATGGATTTGGCGATCCGGCGCTGATGGATCTGGCAAAAGAGCTTGTGCGGCTACGTTTCTCGGGGCGGAGCCTTGACTCTGCGGCTTTGCGCCGCCATCTGGCATCATCGGGTCATGACGTCTTGATGCACGAGGTCGAGAAGGCGGCGGCAAAGTCCGGCGCGCCATTCCTGGCTGCAGACAAGCCCCTCGGCGAGATGAGGGCCCTTTGGTCGCAGGCGTTTGACGTCCTGATCCGCGCAGCGGCTCTGGACGAGGCGCTGGCGTCAGCAAAGTCGGAGGCTCACAAGGCTTTCGATGCCTCGGCTTTCGCACTGGTGAAGGCCGAGCGTGACGCACTGCGCCGAGCCATCAAGACTGGAACGATTTGGACCCCGTCGGCGTCTTCCTAGTGAAGAAAAGTCGATGAGTTGCATTTTCGCCGCAGGTGGGCCGCAGCAGCCCCTTGGCGGTGGTGGAGAGAAATTGAATGAGCGCGCAGAACGAGACGCAGGACAACGAGGCCCAGTCGGATGGTCCGCTGCTTGACCTGACCGATGCCGGCGTCAAGAAGTTCATCAAGCAGGCCAAGGCGCGTGGCTATGTCACGATGGAGGAACTGAACAAGGTCCTCCCGTCCGAAGAAGTCAGTGGCGATGCCATTGAGGACACGCTGGCCATGCTGTCGGAAATGGGCGTCAACGTCGTTGAAGCCGAAGAAGACGCCGCCGAAGCGCAAGGCACCGAAGTGGCCAATGCTGCTGAAACTGCTGTCGCCGAGACGCCTGCCAAGTCGCAGTACGACCGTACCGATGACCCGGTGCGTATGTATCTGCGCGAAATGGGCTCGGTCGAACTGCTGAGCCGCGAGGGCGAAATCGCCATCGCCAAGCGTATCGAAGCTGGCCGCGACGCCATGATCTCGGGTCTGTGCGAAAGCGCCCTGACCTTTGAAGCCATCATGGTGTGGCGCGAAGAGCTGGCGAACAACCGTATTCTGCTGCGCGATGTGATCGATCTGGATGCCACCTATGGCGTGCTGAACCCGTCGTCGCTGCCGCACAACCAGCCGGATCCGTCGCAAGAGCCCGAAGAGAAGCCGGAAGGCGAGGGCGACGAGGACGACGACGATTTCGACGACGGCGCAGGCATGTCGATCTCGGCTCTGGAAGCCGAACTGCGTGACGGTGTCATGGAAGTGCTGGACGCGATTGCGGCCGACTTCGGTGGCTTCCGCAAGCTGCAGGACAAGCTGGTTGAAGCCCGCCTGAAGGGCGAGGAACTGGCTGCCAAGGACCAGAAGGCTTACGAGACGCTGACCACGGCGATCTCTGACCGCCTGAAGACCATGAAGCTGAACAATGCGCGTATCGAGTCGCTGGTCGAGCAGCTCTATGCCATCAACAAGCGTCTGATCGGTCTGGAAGGTCGCCTGCTGCGTCTGGCCGACACCTATGGCATTTCGCGCCCCGAGTTCCTCAAGGCCTACTTCGGTTCGGAGCTTGATCCGAACTGGTCCGAGAAGATCAAGGAAATGGGCGTGCGCTGGACCAAGT
>NZ_JSYD01000172.1:0-367 GCF_054824005.1 Brevundimonas sp. GN22
AGAAGCAGAGCGCCTGATCCACGAGGCTATTGCTGATGTGCCCTTGGCTTGCTCCACCCCCGAGGCAGCCGCCGCAGTCCAGGCACTGGGCCTCAAGCTTGCAGAGACCTGCATGGAGCCCAGAGCGATTGCCCAGACCCTCTTGGCTCAGGCTCACGGCTACATTCAGGCCGCTACCGACGAGCAACCGCAGGCAACAGCCTTTGCCATGCTGGAAACCGTGATTGACGGCATGATTGCCATCGGGATCGAGAAGGGCCTCGCAGGAAAATACATGCTGACCTACATCGGCTTGTGGCTCGCGAATGCCGATCCCGCATTTGCCGCTGAGACCCTTTACCAGATGGCCGACAGCATAGTCGCCAAG
>NZ_JSYD01000173.1:0-322 GCF_054824005.1 Brevundimonas sp. GN22
CAGGTTGATAAGGTCGATTTGGCGCTGGATCGCTCGCGCCTCGTCCTCGCGTCCCTGAGCTTGAAGGAGGCCCATTTTAGCCTGAAGCGAAAGCATCTCGCGTTGAGCCGCCAACTCCTCAGGCGTCGGACCGGAGCGGCCTGCTTTAGTCTTGCCGTCGTCTCCCGTGCCGACGGTCGGAACCTCGACATAAGCACCGGTGCGCAGGTCGGACATGATTTGATCGAGCCGATTTGCTGCCGTTGCATACGCAATCCCGGCCTCGACCTGCTCATCCAGAGCCTTATCCACGGCTGCTTGTCGGGCCGTAACGACCCCAGCA
>NZ_JSYD01000024.1:0-28948 GCF_054824005.1 Brevundimonas sp. GN22
CGAAATCAGAGCGGCAATCGTGCCATTGTTAGTGATGCTGCTCAGCGAACCGCTGACGTCGTTGATGGCAGTGGCCGAGGCCTTGCCGCCGGTCACGTCAGAGATGATGTTGCCGGTGTTGGTCAGGCTGCCGAGCGAAGCGCCCGTACCGACGTCGATTGCCGTGAATTGGCGTGCGACGTTGGAAGTGCCGGTAGCGCGGATCGTGCCGGTGTTGTTGAGGGTAGGGGTGGTC
The DNA here is from genome assembly GCF_054824005.1 of Brevundimonas sp. GN22. Classification (NCBI taxonomy): domain Bacteria; kingdom Pseudomonadati; phylum Pseudomonadota; class Alphaproteobacteria; order Caulobacterales; family Caulobacteraceae; genus Brevundimonas; species Brevundimonas sp. GN22. Next base: position 236 of record NZ_JSYD01000024.1, read on the forward strand.
GCGCCCTGGCCCAGACGGACAGCGGTGGCGTTACCGTGCAGCGAGCTGGCGACGATTTCGCCTTCGTTGCTGATACCGCCAGCGACAGTGACGGTTTGCCCACCGTCGACACCCACACGCAGGCCGGTGCTGTCGACGTTGTCGTAAACGCCTGCGCCGTTGATCAGGCCACGGTTTACGATGCCGTATGCATTCGAGCCCGTGCCCACGACATCCAGCGTGATGGCTTGGCTGGTGGACCCGATCTGAACAGCCGGAGCGCTGCCGAACGAGGTGATGGCCGCGCGTGTTTCCAGCGAGTCGAGGATGCCGTCGCCGTCGCGGTCGGTGTCGGTAGAGTTTTTGATGCCGTCGCCGTCATCATCCTCGTCACCGTTCTTGATACCATCGCCGTCATCGTCACCGTCGACGCCGCCCGTGCGGTACGTCGGTGCAGCATCCAGCAGGAGGCCCTGGCTAAGGTTGCCCGCGATGTTCACGGCCGGACCGCCTTGCAGCAGGTCGTCAGGCTCGAGGTTCTGATAATAGATCGCGCCGTCGATGGCACCGCTGGTCGGCTTATCGGCGGGGCGAGTGGTGTAGCGGTAACCGGTCGCGGTCACCTGACCTTGAATGTTCAAACGACCATTCACGTCGCCCTGTACATCGATGCCCGTAGCGCCTTCGCCCGTTGCCTTGATGTTGCCCAGCAGGTTGACGTTGCCGGTCTGGTCGCCACCGATGTGCACGGCGGTGCTGCGGTCGCCGAAGACCGTGACGGCACCAAGGGTAGTCACTGCGCCGTTGTGGTTGCTCTCGATCGAGATACCGCGCGAGTCGTTACCCTCGACGAGGATATTGCCCGAGGTTTCTACCGTCAGCGGGCCGGTCGAAGTTCCCGGACCGGCATAGCGCACGCCATAACGGTTGCTGCCGCTTGCCCATGGTCCATCGAGGTCGCCGTCTTTATCGGTGTCCGGATAGGTTTCGATCGAATCCAGTACACGGACCGTACCACCGATCACCACGGCACTGGTGTGGCCCGGCTGGACCAATACACCGGTCGAACCGTCTGCAGACTTGTCCATGTTGATCGAACCGCCGGACTCCAATTTGAAGTCGTGCGAAGAATCAACAGTGACGGCTGCGCCGTTAGCAACCGCGATCGAGCCGTTACCGGCGATACGGATGCTGTCCGGAGCGGAGCCGGTGGCGTTGGCGGTGTTGATCGGCGTCGTACGAGCGGTCGACACGACCTGCTCGGCCCAAGCGCCCGACGCGACAACTAGAGGAGCTATCGCTGCCGCTGTAGCCAGTAGTGCACGCATTCGAAACTAACCCCTCGATGCAATCAGTCGTCAAAGTAGCAAAGTCTGCGTTTAGCAGGACAATCACTCGTTGACCCCAAGTTTCTCAGATTTGAGGCGAATGCAAGACCAACCGGCCCTTTTAGAGGTCAAAGTGCAGGGTCACATTACCAAGATTTATATGCGAGATGTCGCGTCAGCTTTCGTTCATCTGGACTGTGCGATTCGTTGATGTTGGATGGCATCCTGCAGGCGGGTTGTGCGTTACGGTGATCCCCGCGCCAGAGGTAAGATATCCATGAGCCAAGTCGACATTCAGGAAGCCGAATTCAGTTTGCTTCCTGGGCTGGATGAACAGATCGGTTCAACGCTCCAGCGGCTGAAAGGCATGGCCAACAGCGACCGTCCGCGGCTTGTGGACACGACTATGCTGTTCGCGCCCCGCTCGGGTGGTGTGAAGCGCTATCTGCTCGCCAAGCAGGCTTGGCTGGCCGAGAACCGTCCGGGCGTCGATCACACACTGGTGGTCCCGGGTGCAAAGCATCAGGTTGGCAGGGATGGCATTGTCCAAATCCGGTCACCCAAGCTGCCGTTCGGGGATGGCTATCGCTGGCCCAGTTCCGTGCGCAAATGGGGAGCATGGGTTTCGGCCCTCAATCCATCCGTCATTGAAGCCGGTGACCCCTATACTGCGGGGCAGGGTGCGCTTGAGGCCGGTCAGCGGGTTGGCGCTCCGGTTGTAGGCTTCTGTCACTCCGACCCCGCAGCATTGGCCGCTCTGCATTTCGGCGAATGGGCCAAGAGGCCTGTCGAAAAGCGCTGGGCCAAACTGTTCTCGCAGTTTGACCGCGTGGTTTCCCCGAGCCGCTTCATTGCCCGCCGTCTCGAAGAGGCCGGTGTCGGCAATATTTTCATCCGCCCTCTCGGCGTGGAAATTGACACCTTTACGCCAGAGCGACGTGATCGCGACTGGCTGTTGAAGAAGGTTGGCCTCCCGGCAGACGCCCGTCTCCTCTGCTTTGCCGGTCGTCCGGCCAAGGAGAAGAATGTCGAGGTGTTGATCGAGGCTGTCCAAAAGCTGGGCGACCCGTACCACCTGATTCTTGTGGGCGCCGGTCAAGGCATGCCGGCAGAGGATCGTGTGATCTCTCTTGAGTATGAGAAGGATCCAAAGGCTGTCGCAAAGATCGTGGCGAGCGTGGATGCCTTCGTGCATGCCAATGACAAGGAGCCGTTCGGCCTTATCGTTCTGGAAGCTATGGCCTGTGGACGCCCTGTTGTCGGGGTGAACTCTGGCGGTGTCGCTGAAACGGTTGATTCCTCGGTCGGCCAGTTGGCTCCGCGCGCCGAGGCCGATGTTTATGCCGAGGCCATTACCGCGCTGTTCGAGCGGGACATTGAAGCTTTGGGCCGTGCAGCACGCGTGAAGATGGTCGAACAGTTCGCGTGGAATCGCGTCTTCGAGGAACTGAGCATGCTCTACGGCGACCTCAGCGGTTGCCCCGAGTTCGCTATGGCGGAATCGCAACTGACGCTCGATGGATAGCAGAAGGCCGCGCACGGCATTATCGTGTGCGGCTTGGCATCTTCGATTGTGAGGAGAGAGGGAAGGGCGGATGCGCCACTCTTGCTTCCTAGACTTTAGAAGAAGAGTGGCGCGAGTGACGGGGCTCGAACCCGCGACCTCCGGCGTGACAGGCCGGCACTCTAACCAACTGAGCTACACCCGCGTTTCCCAGCCGAGGCGTCTAGTGCGCCGCGGCGAGGAGGGTCGTTTACTGAGGCCCTACGTTCAGGTCAAGCGACCCGAGCGAAGAAAATGCATTTTTTCGAAAATTGTACGAAAAAATCCGACACTTGGCGGCAGTGAAGGAGGTAGGAAACTGCCCGCATATAGAAGTGTCTAAGCGGCCAAGCTGAAATTCCGCTTTATCCGATATTCGGAACATAACCCGCGTTCAGACGTCACCAACTGTGCGGTTTTCGTTGCGTAACGCAGGCCTATGAAATCCTCCGCTTTTTGCGAAACATTCTCAATGTGGACTTATTGGCTTCATGGGTTTGAACACTGGCGGAGTTGGGTCTAAGAAGCGCCGAATCCGCCCCCTCCATCGGCGGGCGAGGCAGCTCGAATGAATGAATTTCTTCTAGATTACCTACCGATCGTCGTTTTCCTGGGGATCGCCATTGTTCTCGGCTCGGCATTCATGCTGGCCGCATGGGTTCTGGCACCTAAAAACCCGGATACGGAAAAAGTCTCGGCTTATGAGTGCGGCTTCAATGCCTTTGACGACGCACGCATGAAGTTCGACGTCCGTTTCTATCTGGTTTCGATCCTCTTCATCATCTTCGACCTCGAAGTAGCCTTCCTGTTCCCGTGGGCTGTGTCGCTGTTTGATCTCTCGCACGCACAGATGGTCTTTGCCTTCTGGTCGATGATGGTCTTCCTCGGCGTACTGACCGTGGGCTTTATCTACGAATGGAAGAAGGGAGCACTGGAATGGCAGTGATCACGCCTTCGTCGTCGCTTATCGCACCGGCGTCGCCGCTGGTGCCGGCAGGTAGCGCCGCGCGTTCGACCGTTGAGGGCTATGACCCCAAGGTCCACGATAAATTCTTTGAAGCTGTGAACACCGAACTGGGTGAGCAAGGCTTCCTGACGACTTCGCTGGACGACGTCATTACGTGGGCCCGTACCGGCTCGCTGATGTGGATGTCGTTCGGTCTGGCGTGCTGCGCAGTGGAGATGATCCACCTGTCGATGCCGCGCTTCGACCTCGAGCGTTTCGGTACGGCTCCGCGTGGTTCGCCGCGCCAGTCGGACCTGATGATCGTCGCTGGTACCCTTACCAACAAGATGGCTCCGGCTCTGCGCAAGGTCTATGACCAGATGCCTGACCCGCGCTACGTCATCTCGATGGGCTCGTGCGCCAACGGCGGCGGCTACTACCACTACAGCTACAGTGTCGTTCGTGGTTGCGACCGTGTGGTTCCGGTTGACGTTTACGTCCCGGGCTGCCCGCCGACCGCCGAGGCTCTGCTGTACGGTATCCTGCAACTGCAGAAGAAGATCCGTCGTACCGGGAGCATCGAACGATGAGCGAACTCGTCCGCGTGGCCGAGCGTGAGTCGGCCCTGACCCCGCTGGGTACGGAAATGGTGGCGGCTCTCGGTGTCGAGGCCGTCGTTGCCTTTGGTGAACTGACCCTGATCGCTCCGCGCGAGCAGATCGTTTCGGTGATGCAAAGCCTGCGGGACCAATTTGGCTTCCAGCAGCTGATGGACGTCTGCGGTGCAGACTATCCGGATCGCGAAGACCGTTTCGAAGTCGTCTATCACCTGCTGTCGCTGACCCGCGCTGCGCGCCTGCGCGTCAAGGTTCAGACCGACGAACTGAAGCCGGTCCCGTCGGTCGTTTCGGTTTATCCGTCGGCTGGCTGGTTCGAGCGCGAAGCTTTCGACATGTACGGCATGATCTTCTCGGATCACCCCGACATGCGCCGTATCCTGACCGACTACGGTTTCCAGGGTCACCCGCTGCGTAAAGACTTCCCGATGACGGGGTATGTCGAAGTTCGTTACGACGAAGAGCAGAAGCGCGTGGTCTATGAGCCTGTGAAACTGGCTCAGGAATACCGTACCTTTGATTTCCTCTCGCCGTGGGAAGGTGCCGACTATCCGGCTCCGGTCCTGCCGGGCGACGAGAAAGCGGGAGCCTGATCCATGGCTGATGGAAACAACACCCCCGCGCGTCCGCTTGGTGTCACAGTTGATCCGTTTGAGGATTACGAAGACGGCCTGACCCCGCACGCCCGTGCGATGGACGATCGCAAATTCACCATCAATTTCGGCCCGCAACACCCGGCAGCGCACGGCGTGCTGCGTCTGGTGCTGGAGCTGGACGGCGAGCTGGTTACCCGTGTGGACCCGCACATCGGCCTGCTGCACCGCGGCACCGAAAAACTGATGGAATCGCGTACCTATCTGCAGAACATCCCGTATCTGGATCGTCTCGACTACGTGTCGCCGATGAATCAGGAACACGCCTTCTGCCTGGCCATCGAGCGTCTTCTCGGTGTCGAAGTGCCGTATCGTGGTCAGCTGATCCGCGTGCTGTACTCGGAAATCGGCCGCATCCTGAACCACCTGCTGAACTCGACCATGCAAGCCATGGACGTGGGCGCTCTGACCCCGCCGCTGTGGGGCCACGAAGAGCGCGAGAAGCTGATGGTGTTCTACGAGCGCGCCTGTGGTGCCCGTCTGCACGCCAACTACTTCCGTCCGGGCGGCGTCCATCAGGACCTGACGCCGGAGCTGATCGACGACATCGACCTGTGGTGCAAGGAGTTCCCGCGCGCCCTGGACGACATCGAAAAGCTGGTCACCGAAAACCGCATCTTCAAACAACGCAACGTCGACATCGGCGTCGTGTCGAAGGAAGACGCGCTGGCCTGGGGCTTCTCGGGCGTCATGCTGCGTGGCTCTGACATCGCGTGGGATATCCGCAAGGCGATGCCGTACGACTGCTACGCCGACATGGAATTCGACATCGTTGTCGGCAAGAACGGCGACTGCTGGGACCGTTACCTGTGCCGCGTCGAAGAAATGCGCCAGTCGGTCCGCATCATGGAGCAGTGCATCCACAAGCTGCGCAACTGCCCCGGTGAGCCGGTTCTGGCTGAAGACAACAAAGTCACCCCGCCGCGTCGTGGCGAGATGAAGCGCTCGATGGAAGCGCTGATCCACCACTTCAAACTCTACACCGAAGGCTTCAAGACGCCTGAAGGTGAAGTGTATGCGGCTGTCGAAGCGCCAAAGGGCGAGTTCGGCGTGTATCTGGTGTCGGATGGCACCAACAAACCTTACCGCGTCAAGCTGTCTGCACCGGGCTTCCGCCACCTGCAGGCTATGGACTGGATGAACCGTGGCCACATGCTGGCTGACGTTTCGGCCATCCTTGGCTCGCTCGACATGGTGTTCGGAGAAGTGGACCGATGAGCGTTCGTCGTCTGGCCAAAGAGCAACCGGCCTCTTTCGAGTTCTCGAAAGAGACGATGGAAAAGGCTCAATGGTGGATCAAGAAGTATCCGGAATCGCGCCGCCAGTCGGCTGTGATCCCGGTGCTGTGGCTTGTGCAGAAGCAGGAAGGCTGGGTCTCCGAGCCGGCTATCCGCGCTATCGCCGAGCTGCTGGGCATGGCCTACATCCGCGTTCTGGAAGTGGCCACCTTCTACACCATGTTCCAGCTGGAGCCGGTCGGTAAGGTCGCTCTGATCCAGGTCTGCGGCACGACCCAGTGCATGCTGCGCGGCTCGCAAGACCTGATGCGCGTCTGCAAGGAAAAGATCGGTCCGAAGGACAAGCTTTCCGCCGACGGTCGTTTCACCTGGCAGGAAGTTGAATGCCTTGGCGCGTGCTCGAACGCCCCGATGGCCCAGATCAACGACTACTATTACGAAGACCTGACGCCGGAAAACATGGCTCAGATCATTGACGACTTCGCCGCTGGCAAGCAGCCGGAGCGTGGTCCGTACAATGGTCGCCATAACTCGGCACCGATCGGTGGTGCCAAGGTCCTGCTGGACCCGGCGCTGTACGACGGTTCGGCTGCCAAGCCGATCGACAAGCTGCCGAACTCCGAACCCGTTAAGGCTGACGCGTAATGGCAAAGCCGGACCTCGAAACACCTCAGGGCAGGGCAGCCTATCGCGCCGAGTTGAAGCGCGTGGGCTGGAAGCTGCGTCTGGGCGGCTTTGTGCTGATCGTGGTCGCGGCTCTGCTCGTCGTGCTGTCCCGTGACGGCAAGCTGGGTCTGACAGAAGATGCGGTGCCGGTTGCGTACGCTATGCTGTTCGCAGGATGGGTGATGGTCATTGCCGCCATCTTCCAACGCACCCGCCACCACAAACGCCGCATGGCGGAAGGACTTTAAGGAACCATGGTCGGAATCCTCGAAGACAAGGATCGGATCTTCACCAACCTCTACGGCTTCCATGATTGGGGTCTTGAGGGGGCGAAGAAGCGCGGCGCGTGGAACGCCACCAAGGACATGCTGGACCTTGGCCGCGACTGGATCATCAATAACGTTAAGGCCTCGGGTCTTCGCGGTCGCGGTGGCGCAGGCTTCTCGACCGGCCTGAAGTGGTCGTTCATGCCGAAGGAAGTGAAGGATCGTCCTCACTACCTCGTCATCAACGCCGACGAATCCGAGCCCGCAACCTGTAAAGACCGCGAGATCATGCGTCATGATCCGCAACTGCTGATCGAAGGCGCTCTGATCGCTTCGTTCGCGATGCAGGCCCATGCTTGCTACATCTATCTGCGCGGCGAGTACGTGCTGGAGCGCGAGCGTATGGAAGCCGCCGTCAAGCAGGCCTATGAGGCCAAGCTAATCGGTGACAACAACGTCCACGGCTGGGACTTCCACGTCTACATCCACCACGGTGCCGGCGCTTATATCTGCGGTGAAGAGACCGCTCTGCTGGAATCGCTGGAAGGCAAGAAGGGCCAACCGCGCCTGAAGCCGCCGTTCCCGGCTGGCGCAGGCCTGTACGGCTGCCCGACGACCGTGAACAACGTGGAATCGATCGCTGTGGTTGGCACCATCCTGCGTCGCGGTGCTGACTGGTTCGCCAGCTTCGGTCGCCCGAACAACACCGGCACCAAGCTGATGTCGCTGGCTGGCCACGTGAACACGCCTTGCGTGGTCGAAGAGGCCATGTCGATCCCGCTGCGCCAACTGATCGAAGATCACGGCGGCGGCGTGCGCGGCGGCTGGGGCAACCTGAAAGCCATCATTCCGGGCGGTGCTTCGTGCCCCGTCATCACCCGCGAACAAGCCGAAGTCGCCCTGATGGACTTCGACTCCATGCGTGAACTGCGCTCGTCGCTGGGTACCGCTGGCGTCACCGTCATGGACGAGTCGACCGACATCGTCCGCGCCATTGCCCGCATCAGCTACTTCTTCAAGCACGAGAGCTGCGGCCAGTGCACGCCGTGCCGTGAAGGCACCGGCTGGATGTGGCGCGTGCTGGAACGTATGGCCGTCGGCGATGCCGATCCTTCGGAAATCGACCTGCTGCTGGACGTGGCCGGTCAAGTCGAAGGACACACCATCTGCGCTCTCGGTGACGCTGCTGCATGGCCTGTCCAAGGCCTGATCCGTCACTTCCGTCACGAGATCGAAGACCGCATCAACACCTACCGTAGCAGCCGCGCGAACTTCGCCGGCCACACGATCGCGGCGGAGTAATCGTAATGCCTATCGCCAAGGTAAATGGTGTCGAGGTTGAGTTCGAGCAGGGCATGACCGTGCTGCAGGTCGCGGAACGCGCCGGGCAGGAAATCCCGCGCTTCTGCTACCACGAACGCCTGTCCATCGCCGGCAACTGCCGCATGTGCCTCGTCGAGGTGAAGCCTGGACCGCCGAAGCCACAAGCTTCGTGCGCGCTTCCGGCTGCTGACGGCCAGGAAATCTTCACCGACACCCCGATGGTCAAAAAGGCCCGCGAAGGTGTGATGGAGTTCCTGCTGATCAACCACCCGCTGGATTGCCCGATCTGCGATCAGGGCGGTGAGTGCGATCTGCAAGACCAGGCAGTCGGCTATGGCCGCGACGGCTCGCGTTACAGCGAGAACAAGCGCGCCGTAGAAGAAAAGAACATGGGCCCGACGGTGAAAACCTTTATGACGCGCTGCATCCAGTGCACGCGTTGCGTTCGTTTCATCACCGAAGTGGCTGGCGTTCCGGACATCGGCATGATCTCGCGCGGCGAAAGCGCCGAGATCACGACCTATCTGGAAAAGAACATCGACAGCGAACTGTCGGGTAACGTCAACGACCTGTGCCCGGTTGGCGCTCTGACGCACCGCCCGTGGCAGTACCACTATCGTCCGTGGGAACTGCGCAAGTGCGAAACCATCGACGTCATGGACGCCATGGGTTCGAACATCCGCGCCGACTACCGTGGCTCGGAAGTGATGCGTGTGCTGCCGCGTGTAAACGAAGGCATCAACGAAGAGTGGTTGGCTGACCGTTCGCGTTACGCCGTCGACGGCCTGCAAGCCCGTCGTCTCGACCGTCCGTGGGTCCGTGAAAACGGCAAGCTGCGCGCTGCGTCGTGGGATGAAGCCCTGAACGTCGTCGCTGCCAAGCTGAAGGCCGCTCCGGCTGACCGCATCGGCGCGATTGCGGGTGACCTGCAAGACGCTGAATCGATGAAGGCTGTGCTGGACCTGTTCCGCGCACTTGGCTCGAACAACACCGACTGCCGCCAGGACGGCGCTGCAATCGGGGGCGGTTCGCGCGAAGGTTACCTGTTTAACACTTCGATCCAAGGCATTGAAAACGCTGATGCTATCCTGATCGTGGGTGCCAACCCGCGCGTCGAGGCTCCGCTGCTCAACGCCCGTATCCGCAAGGCTTGGCTGACAGGCCGCACCGAGGTTGGTGTCATCGGTCAACAAGTGGATCTGACCTACGACTACGCCTATTTGGGCGAAGGCTCGAAGACCGTCGGCAAGCTGCCGAAGGCCGCAACCGAGTTCCTGACCAAGGCTGAACGTCCGGCGATCATCGTCGGTATGGGCGCTCTGGTTGACGAAAACGGCGCGGCTGTGCTGAACGCTCTTGGCGCGATCGCCAAGAAGGTCGGCGTCGTCAAGGATGGCTGGAACGGCTTCAACGTCCTGCACACCGCCGCTTCGCGCGTTGCCGGTCTGGACATGGGCTTCCTGCCGAGCGAGGGCGGTCTGGCTGTTGCCGACATGCTGAAGCCAGGTGCGCTGGACGTTCTGTTCCTGCTGGGTGCCGACGAAGTGAACGCTTCGGGTTCGGACGCTTTCCGTGTCTACCTCGGCTCGCACGGTGACCGTGGCGCGCACAGCGCCGACGTGATCCTGCCGGGTGCCGCATACACCGAGAAGTCGGGTCTGTATGTGAACCTCGAAGGCCGCGTCCAACTGGCTGAACGCGCTGTGTTCCCGAAGGGCGAGGCCAAGGAAGACTGGGCTATCGTTCGCGCACTGTCGGAACGCGCAGGTCAAACCCTGCCGTACGATACGCTGGACCAACTGCGTACCAAGCTGATGTCGGACGTTCCGACCTTCGGCCGTATCGATTATCTGGCTCCGTCGGCTTCGTTCGACGTGGCATCGCTCGGTACCAAGGGTGATGTGGGCGATACCGCCTTCGTTTCCCCGATTGCCGATCCTTATCTGACCAACCCGATTGCGCGCGCCAGCGAAACCATGGCCGAACTGTCCCGTGAACGGGTCGCGCCGGTTGCTATGGCGGCGGAGTAAGACATGGAAGCTGCGACTTCATTCTGGGCTACGCCGGTCGGCTGGACCCTCATCACTGTTGGTGGGATCCTGCTGGTTACCGTCGGTATCCTGATTTCTCTGGCCTTCCTGCTGCTGGCCGACCGCAAGATCTGGGCGGGCGTTCAGCTGCGTAAGGGTCCGAACGTGGTTGGCCCGTTTGGCCTGCTGCAATCCTTCGCCGACTTCTTCAAGTTCGTGCTGAAGGAGATCGTGGTTCCGGCGGGTGCCGACAAGGTAGTCTTCCTTCTCGCGCCGCTGATCACTTTCGTCCTGGCCTTCATCGCCTGGGCGGCCATTCCGTTTGCACCGGGTTGGGTCATTGCAGACCTGAACGTCGGCATTCTCTACATTCTGGCGATCTCGTCGCTGGGTGTTTACGGCATCATCATGGGCGGTTGGGCTTCGAACTCGAAGTACCCGTTCCTCGGCGCACTGCGTTCGGCGGCCCAGATGGTTTCGTACGAAGTGTCGATGGGCCTAATCATCATCAACGTCATCCTGCTGGCTGGCACGATGAACCTGACGACCATCGTTACCCAGCAGGCCGGCTTCTTCTGGAACTGGAACGTGTTTGGCGGTGGCGCAGGGACGTGGCCGACGATCATCGTGATGATCCCGATGACCATCGTCTTCTTCATCTCGGCACTGGCTGAAACCAACCGTCCGCCGTTCGACCTTCCTGAAGCAGAGTCTGAACTGGTAGCCGGTTATCAGGTCGAATATTCGTCGACGCCGTATCTGCTGTTCATGATCGGCGAGTACGCTAACATCGTGTTCATGTGCGCGATGATGACCCTGCTGTTCTGCGGTGGCTGGAACCCGGGCTTCCTGTCTGCTGGCTTCCTTGAAAGCCTGCCGACGTGGATGAGCTACACCATCTATCTGCTGACCTTCATCATCAAGACGGTGTTCTGGTTCTTCATGATCGCCTTGGTGAAAGCGTTCGTACCGCGTTACCGCTATGACCAACTGATGCGTCTGGGCTGGAAAATCTTCCTGCCGTCGTCGCTGGTGGCCGTGGTGTTCGTGGCAGCCTGGCGCGTCTTCGCCGTAGGAGGCTGATGGGTATGATCCGTTCGCTTGCGATTTCGACGCTGTTGGTTATCGGTCTGGGGGCAGGGGCGTGCAGCCACTGGAAACCCTATGACTACGAGGCCAACCGCAGTTCGGAATCGTCGGTCGAGCGCGAGGCACGTCGTGAACGTGAGGCGCGTGGCGAGCAGCAACGGATCGTTCGATGCGAGACCATGGGGCAGGCGGCACGTCGTGGCGCGCCGGACTGTCGTACATAATGGTTCGCGTCGGGCTTGCAGTCTTGGGTCTTTGTACCCTATCGGCGTGCGGAACCCCGTATGAGGCCGACCCTGTGTCGGTCTATCAATGGGAACGTCGCCAGGAAGAAATCGTGAGGCAAAACGCTGACAAACAGCGTCTTTGTCAGACTTTGGATAAGGATAGCGCACGCTATAAACGCGAGTGCGCTGGAGTGAGATCGTAATGCTGACCCGTATCGTTCAGGCGGCCAAGGGCGCGATGCTGACCGACGCGTTCGGCGCTGTTGGCCTTTCGCTGAAGTACATGCTGAAGCCCAAGGCGACGGTGAACTATCCGTTCGAGCGCAACCCGCAATCGCCGCGTTTCCGTGGCGAGCACGCTCTGCGTCGCTATCCGAACGGCGAAGAGCGCTGCATTGCGTGCAAGCTCTGCGAAGCCATCTGTCCTGCCCAAGCCATCACCATCGAGGCTGAGCCTCGTGCCGATGGCTCGCGTCGTACCACCCGTTATGACATCGACATGGTGAAATGCATCTACTGCGGTCTGTGCCAAGAGGCCTGCCCGGTGGACGCCATCGTCGAAGGTCCGAACTCCGAGTTCGCAACCGAAACACGCGAAGAACTGCTCTACGACAAGGAACGCCTGCTCGATAACGGCGACCGTTGGGAACGTTTGATCGCGAAGAATCTGGAACTCGACGCGCCCTACCGCTAAAGGTCGCGTCGAATCCGCCGTACTGACCCCGTCCGTAGGGCGGGGCCGCAATTCTGGAATGGTTCCGGCTTCGTCTGAACCATGGTTTTGAAGGGGGCATCGTCCCGCACATGCTGCAAGGCCTGGCCTTCTATCTTCTGGCAACGATTGCCGTGGTTTCCAGCCTCCTGGTTGTGACCGCGCGTAACCCTGTCCACTCCGTCCTCTGGCTGATCCTGACGTTCTTCTCGGCAGCCGGTCTGTTTGTTCTGCTCGGTGCCGAGTTCCTCGCCATGCTGTTGGTGGTGGTATATGTCGGCGCAGTCGCGGTTCTGTTCCTGTTCGTCGTCATGATGCTTGATGTCGACTTTGTCCGTCTGCGCGAAGGCTATGCGCGCTACCTGCCGCTAGCGGGTATCGTGGCCGCCATTCTGCTGGCCGAGATGGTCATGGTGTCGCTCAGCGTTGTGCAAGGCGGCGCTGCCAAGGACGCAGTCGCTCCGGTCCTGATGGCCGAGGGCGTGACGAACACCGAAACCATCGGTCGAGTCCTGTATACGGACTACGTCTACCTGTTCCAGGCTGCGGGCATTGTTCTGCTGATCGCGATGATTGGTGCAATCGTTCTGACCCTGCGCAAGCGCGATGGCGTTCGCCGTCAGGATCTGGCTGCTCAAGCCAACCGTCGCCGTGTGGATGCTGTTGAAATCAAGTCGGCCGCTACTGGCGTCGGCGTGAAACCCGAGGAGCTCCTGTGATGGACATTTCGCTCCAGCACTACCTCGCGGTCGCCGCGATGCTGTTCACCATCGGTGTGTTCGGCATCTTCGTGAACCGCAAGAACATCATCGTTATCCTGATGTCGATCGAGATGATCCTTCTGGCGGTGAACATCAACTTTGTCGCGTTCTCGCGCTACCTCGGCAACGTCGAGGGTCAGTTGATGGCGATGTTCGTTCTGACCGTAGCCGCAGCCGAGGCCGCCGTTGGCCTGGCTATTCTCGTGACCTTCTTCCGTAACCGTGGCGACATCGCTGTGGACGACGCCTCTGTGATGAAGGGCTGATTGGGACCGTGTCTATCCAAACTCTCGTCATTTTAGGCGTCTTCGCCCCGCTGCTGGGCGCGATGATTGCTGGCTTCTTCGGACGCCGGATCGGTGACATTGCCTCGCAGGCAGTGACCACCGGCCTGCTGTTCGTGTCGTGCCTGATTTCGTGGATCGTCTTCAGCAAGTGGACGTGGGGTGGCCTCGAGGCCTTCACCGTCAAACTGCTGCCGTTCATCCACGTTGGTGACTTCCAGTCGAACTGGGCGATCCGCATCGACGCCATGTCGGCGACCATGCTGATCGTGGTGACCAGCGTCTCGGCGCTGGTTCACACCTACAGCTGGGGCTACATGAAAGAGGACGACAGCCGTCCTCGCTTCTTCGCCTATCTGTCGCTGTTCACCTTCATGATGCTGGCGCTGGTGACGGCTGCCGACTTCCTGCAGATGTTCTTCGGCTGGGAAGGCGTGGGCCTCGCTTCGTACCTGCTTATCGGCTTCTGGTATAAGAAGCCGTCGGCTACGGCTGCATCGATCAAGGCGTTCGTCGTCAACCGCGTGGGTGACTTCGGTTTCCTGCTCGGCATGATGACCGTCTTCTGGATGTTCGGCACGATCGAGTTCGCCAAGCTCTTCCCGCTGATCGCTGCCAAGGCTGGCACCGGCTGGGAATTCCTCGGCTACACTTGGTCGGCTCTGGATCTGGCTGGTCTGCTGCTGTTCATCGGTGCGATGGGTAAGTCGGCCCAGTTCTTCCTGCACACCTGGCTGCCGGACGCGATGGAAGGCCCGACTCCTGTGTCGGCTCTGATCCACGCCGCAACCATGGTGACCGCAGGCGTCTATATGGTCTGCCTGCTGTCGCCGCTGTACGAACACGCGCCAATCGCGACCCAGTTCATCACCGTCATCGGTGGCATCACGGCTATCTTCGCCGCGACCGTCGGCATGATGCAAAACGACATCAAGCGCGTGATCGCGTACTCGACCTGCTCGCAGCTCGGCTACATGTTCTTCGCTGCTGGCGTAGGTGCGTATCAGTCGGCCATGTTCCACCTGTTCACGCACGCCTTCTTCAAGGCTCTGCTGTTCCTCGGCGCAGGTTCCGTGATCCACGGCATGCACCACGAGCAGGACATGCGTAAGATGGGCGGTCTGTGGAAGCTGCTGCCGCTCACCTATGCAACCATGATGATCGGCACCATTGCCATCACCGGTCTGGGCATTCCGGGCATCGGCGGCTTTGCAGGCTTCTACTCGAAGGACTCGATCCTCGAGAGCGCCTACGCTTCGGCCACCTCGGGTCATGCTGTCTTCGGCATGTTCGCCTTCACCATCGGTATTCTGGCAGCACTGCTGACGGCTTACTATTCGTGGCGCCTGGTCTTCATGACCTTCCACAATAAGGCTCAATGGAAGGAAGAGGAGGGCGCTGCCCACCACGACGACCATCAGGCCGTTGTGGCTCATGACGATCACGCCGACGCGCACGCTGCTCATGACGACCACGCGCACGACGACCACCACCACGGCCCGCTGCAACCGCACGAAAGCCCGTGGATCATGGTGTTGCCGCTGCTGGTTCTGTCGGTCGGTGCTGTGTTCGCCGGTATGGTCTTTGCACCGCACTTCATCGGTCATCACGAGGGCGAGTTCTGGCGTGGTGCTATCCAAACGCTCGAGTCGAACCACGTGCTGCACGACAGCCACAGCGTTCCGACCTGGGTGAAGTGGGCTCCGCTGATCGTCACCCTGCTGGGTACCTTCATCGCTTTCGTACTGTACGTACTGAAGGAAGGCACCGCCAAGCAGATGGCCGAGAAGAAGGGTGCGCTGTACACCTTCCTCTACAACAAGTGGTACTGGGACGAGCTTTACAACGTCACCTTCGTGAAGGGCACCAAGGCTCTTGGCGACTTCTTCTGGAAGGTCGGCGACGTGAAGATCATCGATGGTCTGGGTCCGAACGGCGCTGCTTGGGCATCGCTTAAGTCGGGCGGCTGGCTGTCGCGCTTCCAGTCCGGTTTCGTTTATTTCTACGCATTCGTGATGCTGATCGGCGTTGCGGCCTTCCTGGCCTTCGCGATCTTCACGTGGGGAGCTTAATCTCGTGCCTCACATTCTGAGCATCGTTACCTTCCTTCCGCTTCTCGGGGCCGCGGCGATCATCGTCGCGAGCCTCCTGAACAAGGGTGGCAAGGAAGCTGCGGCCCCGGCCGCACGCTGGATCGCACTGGGCACGTCGCTGGTGGGTCTGGCTCTGTCGATCCTGCTGGTGGCCCAGTTCGACCCGTCGAACACCGCCTATCAGTTCGTGGAATATGCGCCGTGGTTCGCCGGTGCGGCTTACCACCTCGGCGTTGACGGGATTTCGATCCTGTTCGTGCTGCTGACCGCCCTCCTTGTCCCGCTGTGCGTCATCGCCAGCTGGAAGGCGATCGAACACCGCGTCGTCGAATACATGGTCTGCTTCATGCTGCTGGCGACCATGGCGATCGGCGTGTTCACCTCGCTGGACATGTTCCTGTTCTATTTCTTCTTTGAAGGCACTCTGGTTCCGATGTTCCTTGTTATCGGTATCTGGGGTGGTGCGAACCGGATCTACGCCTCGTACAAATTCTTCCTCTACACCCTGCTGGGTTCGGTGCTGATGCTGCTGGCCATGCTGTGGATGCGCCACGAGACGGGCACGTCCAGCATTCCGGAGCTGAAGCAGTACGCCTTTGATCCGGCTGTCCAGCCGCTGCTGTGGCTGGCCTTCTTCGCATCCTTCGCCGTGAAGATGCCGATGTGGCCGGTCCACACCTGGCTGCCGGACGCCCACGTTCAGGCTCCGACCGCCGGTTCGGTCATGCTTGCCGGTATCATGCTGAAACTGGGTGGCTACGGCTTCATCCTGTTCAACCTGCCGATGTTCCCGCAGGCCTCGGAAATGTTCACCCCGCTGGTGTTCGCTCTGTCGGTTATCGCCGTGGTTTACACGTCGCTGGTCGCCTTCCGTCAGACCGACATCAAGAAGCTGATCGCCTACTCGTCGGTGGCACACATGGGCTTCGTGACCATGGGTATCTTCGCCGGTAACGACGCAGGTGTTCAGGGTGCTGTGTTCCAGATGCTGAGCCACGGTCTGATCTCGGGCGCACTGTTCCTGTGCGTTGGCGTGATCTACGACCGCATGCACACTCGCGAAATCGCCTTCTACGGCGGTCTAACGGCTCGCATGCCTTGGTACGCAGCCATCTTCCTCTTCTTCACCATGGCGAACGTGGGCCTTCCGGGCACCTCGGGCTTCATCGGCGAAGTGCTGACGATGACCGGTGCCTATCAGGTCTCGACCTGGACGGCTCTGATCGCTGCCTCGGGTGTGATCTTCTCGGCTGTTTACGCCCTGACGCTGTTCCGCAACGTCATGTACGGCCCGATCACCAATCCGAAGCTGGAAAACATCACCGACATCGACAAGCGCGAACTGCTTATCTTCGTGCCGCTGATCATCGGTACCGTGGCTCTGGGTCTGTACCCGAACGCCATCCTCGACATCACGGGGCCTTCGGTTGAAGCCCTGACCACCGCCTATCGCGCAGCAATCGGCGGGTGAGAGCACAATGACTGATCTGTCCTCCGCACTCCAAATCGCCGCCCCCGAGGTTACCCTCGCGGTCGGCGGCCTGGTCCTTCTCATGATCGGTGCTTTCACCGGCGAGAAGTCCACGCGTCTGGTATCGGGCCTGTCGGTCCTGCTGCTGCTGGCGGCGACGGCTCTGACCGTCACCGGCCCGCTGGGGCAGGCGTTCGGCGGTACCTACATCGCTGACCCGCTGGCTGTTTACGGCAAGGCCGTGATCTTCTTGTCGGCTGCTCTGGCCATCGTGCTGGGCGACGTCTGGATGCATCGCAACAACATGGCGAAGTTCGAATACCCTGTCCTGATCACGCTGTCGTCGATCGGTCTGGGCATGATGGCTTCGTCGGGTGACCTGATCTCGATGTACATGGGCATCGAGATGAGCTCGTTGGCTCTGTATGTTCTCGCGGCCTACCGTCGCGACAGCCTGCATGCCTCGGAAGCTGGCCTGAAGTACTTCGTACTGGGCGCGCTTTCGTCGGGTATCCTGCTGTACGGTGCCTCGCTGATCTACGGCTTCGCCGGCTCGATGAAGTTCGACGAAATCGCTGCCTTTGCCTCGAACAACCCGGGTCCGGGTCTGATCTTTGGCATGGTCTTCCTGATCGCTGGTCTGGCGTTCAAGGTTTCGGCTGCTCCGTTCCACATGTGGACGCCTGACGTTTATCAGGGCGCTCCGACCCCGGTTGTGGCTCTGTTCGCCACGGCGCCTAAGGTCGCAGCGATGATCCTGATCGCCCGTGTTCTGATCGACGGCTTCAACCTCGCGCACTTCCAGTGGGCACAGGTTGTGATCCTGATCTCGCTGGTGTCGTTTGCTGTCGGCGCCTTCGGTGGCCTGCTGCAAAAAGACATCCAGCGCCTGCTGGCTTACTCGTCGATCATCAACATCGGCTACGCGCTGCTAGGTATCGCTGCCGGTACCGAGATGGGCGTTCAGGCCATGCTGATGTTCATGACCCTGTATGTCATCGACCAGTTCGGCTTCTTCGCCATCCTGCTGTCGCTCAGCCGCAATGGCCGTCCGATCCGCAACATCTCGGATCTGGCTGGTCTGAAGCAAGAACGTCCGCTGACCGCGATTGCCCTGACTGTACTGGCTCTGTCGGCTGTCGGTATTCCGCCGCTGTCGGGCTTCTGGGGCAAGTTCTACGTCTTCGGTGCCGCTGCTGATGCGGGCTACTGGATGGCGGGTGCTGCTGGTCTGGTCGCCTCGGTTGTGGCTGCCTTCTACTACCTGCGTATCATCAAGGTCATGTGGTTCGACGCTGCTGAAACCGAAGTGAAGACGGACAAGGCTCCGGCTGTCCCGCAATGGATTGGCTGGGCTGCGGCTGCCTTTGCCTTCCCGGTTCTGCTGGTCGCACTGACCTGGCTTGAGCCGCTCACCAAGGCTGCGGCCGCTGGCGTGGGCGTAGGTTAAGGAGCCTTGGCAGCTCCGGTCCTGATCCTACAGGAGACCGACTCGACCAATGCCGAAGCGCGAAACCGCGCAGAGGCGGGCGAGTTCGGTCCCCTGTGGATCGCGGCCAAACGCCAAACCGCCGGTCGCGGTCGCAGGGGCCGCGGGTGGGATACCGATACGGGCAATCTGGCCCAGACCCTGCTGCTCACCCTCGAAAAGACACCGATAGAGGCCTCGCAGTTGACGTTTGTCTCTGCGCTAGCGGTCTATGATCTGGTCGCGCGCTATGTACCGCCCAGTCTGGTGACGATCAAATGGCCTAACGATGTACTGCTGGATGGTCGCAAGGTTTCCGGCATCCTGCTTGAAAGCGGGCCGCTGGGGGCGGGGCATATCTGGTTGGCCATCGGCATTGGCGTGAACCTGCTGACAGCACCGACGGGCCTTGAACGTCCCGCGACGGCTATCGCCGATCATCTAACCGCCGACCGTGTCTCGCCGCCTTCGTTCGAAGATGGAGCGAACGCGTTGGCTGAAACCTTCCAACATTGGCTGGACATCTGGCAGCAACAGGGTTTCGAGCCTGTTCGTCAGGCGTGGGTGGATCGCACTCCGGGGTTGTACGGCCCTTGTATCGCCCGATTAAGCAACGAAACGCTGGAAGGCACAGCCGACGGGATCGAATCCGACGGTTCGCTGCGTTTAAGGTTGGCGGACGGCACCGTGCGGGTGGTATCCGCAGGCGACGTGTTTTTCGGAGTGAACGCCTAATGCTGCTGGCAATCGAACAGGGCAATACCAACACCCTATTTGCAGTTCACGACGGTGAAAGCTGGATCGCCCAGTGGCGCACCGCGACCGAAGCCACGCGCACCGCCGACGAATACGCGGTCTGGCTGCACCAGTTGTTCGTGCTGATGGCGGCCAAGACCGGCCGCAGCATCGGCATGACCGACATGGACGGCTGTATTATCTCGTCCGTGGTGCCGCAATCGATCTTCAACCTGCGCAACCTGTCGCGCCGCTATCTGGAGGTGGAACCTCTAGTGATCGGCGAGAATGCCGAGCTGGGCATTGAAGTTCGCATCCCCAAGCCGAGCGAGGCGGGCGCGGACCGTCTGGTGAACGCCATTGGCGCCCTGACGACCTATTCCGGCGACCTGCTGTTGATCGACAGCGGTACAGCCACCACATTCGACATCGTATCGGCTGGTGACGCCCCGGGCACGGGTGCCTTTGAGGGCGGCGTCATCGCGCCGGGTATCAATCTTTCCGTGCAGGCTCTGCACGAAGCGGCAGCGAAACTGCCGCGCATCGCTATTCAACGCCCGTCCGTCGTGATCGGGCGCGACACCGTCACCTCGATGCAGTCGGGGGTTTTCTGGGGCTATGTCGGCCTCATCGACGGGCTCGTCGCGCGCATCAAAGATGAGTGGGGACGTCCGATGACCGTGGTGGGAACCGGCGGCGTCGCGTCTCTGTTCGAAGGGGCGAGCAACAGTATTGACCGGTTTGATCCGGACCTGACCATCCGCGGCCTTTTGGAAATCTGGCGGCGGAATAACCTCCGATAAGGACTGTATGACTCAAGTATCCCAGAACGAACTCGTTTACCTGCCGCTGGGCGGTTCGAACGAGGTCGGCATGAATCTCAATGCTTACGGCTTTGGGCCGGAGCATGATCGCAAATGGATCATCGTCGACGTAGGCGTGACCTTTGGCGATCAGTCGACGCCGGGCGTCGACGTGATTGTGCCCGATCCGGCCTTCCTCGAAGGCGAGGAAATCCTCGGCATCGTGCTGACCCACGCCCACGAAGACCACATCGGTGCTCTGGGCTGGATTTTGCCGCGCATCAGCGCGCCGATTTATGCCACGCCGTTCACGGCCTTCCTCGTTCGCGAAAAGCTGCGCGAACGTAACGTTTTGGACGATGCCGAGCTGAACATCGTCGAACTGGGCGGCAAGGTCGACCTCGGCCCGTTCGAAGTTACGTTCGTCAACATGACGCACTCGATTGCCGAACCGACCGGTCTGGCCATCAAGACGCCGCTGGGCACCGTCTTGCACACGGGCGACTGGAAGATCGACGACACGCCTGTCGTCGGCACCCCGACCGACGAAAACTTCATCCGCAGCCTCGGAGACGAAGGCGTGCTGGCCATGGTCTGCGATTCCACCAACGTATTCGTTGATGGCGTTGCGGGTTCCGAAGGCGATGTGCGTATCAAGCTTGCTGAACTGATCCAGCCGCTGAAGGGCCGCGTTGCTGTGGGCTGCTTCGCCTCGAACGTCGCCCGTATGGACAGCGTGATCCACGCTGCCGAACTGGCCGGTCGTCGCGTTGCGCTAGCGGGTCGTTCG
The DNA here is from genome assembly GCF_054824005.1 of Brevundimonas sp. GN22. Taxonomy (NCBI): domain Bacteria; kingdom Pseudomonadati; phylum Pseudomonadota; class Alphaproteobacteria; order Caulobacterales; family Caulobacteraceae; genus Brevundimonas; species Brevundimonas sp. GN22. Next base: position 21,258 of record NZ_JSYD01000024.1, read on the forward strand.
ATGCACCGCATCACGGCTGCCGCCAAGTCGGTCGGTATGCTTGCCGACGTTCAGTTCCTGTCGGAAGAAGAGGCCAAGGTCTGGCCCGCCGACAAGATCCTGTACCTGTGCACCGGCAGCCAGGGCGAGGACCGCGCTGCACTGTCGCGCATCGCCGATGGTACGCACCCGTTCGTGCGTCTGGGTGCTGGCGACCACTGCATCTTCTCGTCGCGCGTCATTCCGGGCAACGAGCTGGGCATCGCCCGTCTGCAGGACAAGCTGGCCGAGAAGGGCGTGCGTATCTACACCGAGAAGGACAGCCGCGGCATCCACGTCTCGGGCCACCCGTGCCGTGACGAACTGCGCCAGATGTATGAGTGGGCCAAGCCGAAGATTTCGGTCCCGACCCACGGCCAACGTCGCCACCTGATCGAGCATGCCAACCTTGCCCGCGATCTGGGTGTGTCCCAGACCGCAACGCCCAAGAACGGTGAAATCGTTCGTCTGGCACCGGGCATGGTCGAAGTTATCGACGAGGTTCCGGCTGGCCGTCTGTTCGTTGATGGCGGCATGCTGGTCGAAGAACACGGCGAAGCCCTGCGCGAGCGCAAGCACGCCGCCAGCAACGGTATGCTGGTGGTGTCCTTCGCCCTCGACAAGCGCGGCAAGATCGTCAGTGATATCGACATCCGCTCGATCGGCCTTCCGGGCGACGAGAAGAACAAGCTCGAAGAAGTCCTCGATGATCTGGCCGAGCGCGTCGAAGATACGGTCAACGGCCTGAAGGGTGCAGCCCTTGAGGACGAGATCGTGATCGAACAGGCTGTGGCTCGGACGCTGAAAAAGGCCAGCCAGCGCGTCTGGGGCCGTCGTCCAATCGTTGAAACGGTTGTTCTGAGGCTCTGATGACCGACAGGCTGTACCTGCTCAATCCGGATTGGCACGACGATCAGGGCGGCCCATGGTTCTGCCCGCCGGGCGCGATGATCGAAGGCGTTCTCGGCCTCTATCCGCGCCTGCGCGAGCAGATGACCATCACCTATGTCGACCACCCGCGCCCGCGCGCGCTCGTGGTGGCCGAAGTAGGGGAGGCCGACCAATCCTGCCCTATGTTGATCCTCGACGGCGAGTTTGACTGGCCGGATGCTCTCGTCAGCGCCGAAACAGGGGCGCGATATCTCAAGGACGGCGACATTCTGCCGTATTGGGCGGCCCGCTACGGTATTGGCCGCCCGCACCCCTAAAGGGATTGGACCGGATCAGCCCGCTGTCACCTTGTGATAGTTGGGCTTGTCCAGTTCGCCGATCTCCACGCTGATCTGGCGCGGACCATCATATTGGGTCAAAGCCGCAACCATGGCCTGTTGCACTGCCTGACCCAGAGCGGTCTTCTGCTCCTGCGTGCGTCCCGTGAGGATGCGCAGATCACAGTGCACCATGGCCTGAGCAGGCGATCCGTCCGCAATCACCAGATCCTCTGCCCGTACAATCCGGGTCTTGCATGACTCCAGCGTCGCACCGGTATGCACTTCGCACAGATGGTGGATGTCCAGCGCCAGTGCGCGGAAGTCGGCGTTGTCGAAATGGGTGGAGTGTTCGAGCGTAATCTGTGGCATGACGGGTCCTGAGATTGGGTGACTGTCATCTACGCCGTGCGTGGGCTGGCGTCACCCTTACGTGCTTGTCTTTGGGGATGTGTCTATGCCGCTGGGTCCTTTCACCCTTGTCGCTATCTATCTGACGTCGTGGTGGATCGTACTGTTTATGATCCTGCCACTGGGTATGAGCGGTCAGGTGGACGCGCCCCCGACGGACGGCTCACAGTGGGGGGCACCGAAGAACCCCAATCTGAAGAAGAAATTCATCACCACGACCTGGGTTTCGGCCATCGTCTGGGTCGTCATCGTGGGTGTGATCTGGTCGGGTATCATCCCCGTGCCCGAGATCGATCCGTCGCGTCTGCCGGCGCTTTAAAGCGCGTCTCAAACCCATTTTTCCGGCGGCGTGCGTTGCCATGCCAAAGCCCTAGGGGCTAATCACTCCGGACAAGATTCAGGAAAGCCTACCCCATGCGTCTGTCGCGCTATTTTCTGCCGACCCTCAAGGAAGCCCCTTCGGATGCCCAGATCGTCTCGCACCAGCTGATGCTGCGTGCAGGCATGATCAAGCAGGAAGCCGCGGGCATCTATGCCTGGCTGCCGCTGGGCCTGCGCGTTCTGCGCAAGATCGAAAACATCGTCCGTGAAGAGCAGACCAAGGCCGGTGCGGTCGAACTGCTGATGCCGACGTTGCAACTGGCAGACCTGTGGCGCGAGTCGGGCCGCTATGACGCCTATGGTCCGGAAATGCTGCGCATTACCGACCGTCACGAGCGCGAGCTGCTGTACGGACCGACCAATGAGGAAATGGTCACCGACATCTTCCGTGGCTATGTGAAGTCCTACAAGTCGCTGCCGCTGAACCTCTTCCACATCCAGTGGAAGTTCCGCGACGAGCGCCGTCCGCGCTTCGGAGTGATGCGTGGCCGTGAGTTCCTGATGAAGGACGCTTACTCTTTCGACATCGACGAGGCGTCGGCCCGTATCGCCTACAAGCGTATGTTCGCCGCCTACCTGAACACCTTCTCGCGTCTGGGCCTCAAGGCCGTGCCGATGCGCGCCGACACCGGCCCGATCGGTGGCGACCTTTCGCACGAGTTCATCGTTCTGGCCGACACTGGCGAGAGCGAAGTCTTCTGCGACCGTAAGCTGGTGGAAATGGCCCCTCCGGGTCACGACCTGAGCATCGAGCAACTGGAAGCCGTGTTTGACGAGCGCACCGCGCTATACGCCGCCACCGAAGAAATGCACGACGCGGACCGCTTCGCTGCTGAAACGGCAGAGGGCGACCGCCTGTCGGCCCGCGGTATCGAAGTCGGCCACATCTTCTACTTCGGCACCAAATACTCGGCCCCGATGAAGGCCAAAGTCGCTGGTCCGGACGGCAAGGACACCGAAGTCCACATGGGCTCGTACGGCGTCGGCGTCTCGCGTCTGCTGGGTGCGATCATCGAAGCCAGCCACGACGACGCGGGGATCATCTGGCCGGATTCGGTCGCGCCCTTCGACGTGGCCGTCATTTCGATGCGCGCTTCGGACGAAGCCGTCTCGGCGGCTTGTGAAGATGCGGTGAAGCGTCTGGAAGCCGCTGGCGTCGACGTTCTGTACGACGACACCGACGAGCGCCCGGGCGGCAAATTCGCCACTGCCGATCTTATTGGCATTCCGTGGCAACTGGTTATCGGTCCTAAGGGTTTGGCTGACGGCGTGGTTGAACTGAAACGACGCGCGACGGGTGAAAAGCAAACCCTGTCGCTGGATGCTGCTGTGGAGCTGCTTACGAAATGACCGAACACGCGACCGGATCCGTTCCGTCGCCGTCCCCCGCATCGCGCCCGTCGGGCCCGTTCTCCTCTTGGGAGATCGGGCTGGCGCTGCGTTACCTCCGCGCCAAGCGCAAGGAGGGCGGGGTGGCCCTGATCGCCATCATCAGCTTTGTCGGCATCATGCTGGCTGTGGCGGTGTTGATCAGCGTGATGAGTATTATGGCGGGCTTCCGCGGTACGCTCATGGACCGGATCTTGTCGTTCAACGGCCATATGTACGTTCAGGGGCCGGTGTTGTGGGCTGCGGACCGCGACGCCACCCTGAAGCGACTGACGGACTTGCCTGGTGTGGCGTCGGTCAGTCCCTATACCGAGAACGCGGCCATGTTCCGCGTGGCCGGTGCCGCAACAGGCGGCATTGTCCGCGGCGTGCGTCCGCAGGACCTGCAAGCTTCCAAATACATCTATGAATCGCTCGACGATGCGGCCAAGGCCAGCTTCGGCAAGGGCGAGTGGGGCGGCGATAACGTCCTGATCGGCAAAACGCTGGCCAATGAGATGGGTCTGCGTGTAGGCGATCCTATCAGCCTGTACTCTCCGACAGGTGCTGACAGCGCCTTCGGCAATCTGGGCGGTCTGGAAAAGACCTATATCGTCGGCGGTATCTATACCTCCGGTGCGTCGGACTATGATCGCGCCTACGTCTTCATGCCGCTGGAACAGGCTCAACTGTTTTTCGGCAAGGACGGCGTCTGGGACGTGATCGAGATGAAGGTCGACCAGCCTGACAAGGTCGAGACCATGATCGCGCCTGTGACACAGCTTGCTGGACCCGGTGCCGTTGTTACAGACTGGCGTAACCGTCAGGCCGCCATCTGGGGGGCCCTGAAGGTCGAGCGCGTGGCCATGAGCATCATTCTGGGCATGGTGGTCGCAATCGCCGCCATGAACATCATCAGCGGCATCGTCATGCTGGTGAAGAACAAGACCCGCGACATCGCCATCCTGCGCACTATCGGTGCCAGCCAGTCGGCGATCCTGCGGATCTTCTTCGTGTCGGGTGCAGCCATCGGCATTGGGGGTACTATTGCCGGTCTGACGCTGGGCCTGCTGTTCTGCCTGAACATCGGCTCGATCCAGCACTTCCTCGAAGCCCTGCTGGGCGTCCAGTTGTTCAATGCGGACGTCTATATGCTCGATTCCATTCCGGCGGACGTCGATCCGTGGGACGTGACGTGGGTCGCGGTCTTCTCCTTCTTCATGAGCTGCCTCGCCAGCTTGCCGCCGTCGTGGAACGCGTCGCGCATTGATCCGGTGGAGGCTCTACGCTTTGAATAAGTTGCTCAAGAGAAAGACCGCCACGGCTCCGGTCGAAGGCGCGCCGACGCTCTCGCTGCGCGGCGTGACCCGTACCTATAAGACGGGGCAGGGCGGTTTAACGGTGCTTAAGGGTGTCGATCTAGACATCATGCCGGGCGAGGTTGTTGGCCTTATCGGTCCATCGGGTTCGGGCAAGTCGTCGCTGCTGCATGCTGCGGGCCTTTTGGAGCGCCCGACCTCGGGTCAGGTGATGATTGACGGCGAAGACGTCGGCGCTCTGGACGAGCGTGCGCGCACGCGCATCCGTCTGGGCCGCATCGGCTTCGTCTATCAGTTCCACCATCTGCTGCCCGAGTTCGACGCACTCGACAACGTGGCCTTGCCGATGCGTATCGCTGGCGTGCGCGAGGCGGAGGCCCGCGCGCGTGCGACCGAAATGCTGGCGGCGCTGGGGCTAGGCGAGCGTGTGACGCACCAACCGGCCCAGTTGTCGGGTGGCGAGCAACAGCGTGTGGCCATTGCCCGCGCACTGGCTAACAGCCCGCGCTTGCTGCTGGCCGACGAGCCGACCGGCAACCTTGATCCGACGACCAGCCATACTGTGTTTGAAGCCTTGCGCCGTCTGGCCAAGGAGGAGGGTGTCGCGGCTCTGATCGCGACCCACAACATGGAACTGGCCGGACATATGGACCGCGTCTTCGCTCTGAAGGACGGCCATCTGGAAGAGCGCAAGGCCGAGAGCCAAACATGGTGAAATGGAGGGTATTTTAATACCAACCTTCGGGTATTTTAATACCAACTAATAAAAATCGTTCTACTTCAATGCTCTAGCGATTTTTCGGCCTGTGGATTGACGTTGACGTTCTCCGCAACCCGCATTATCAAGCCCACCAATGTCCTCCCCAAGCGGGACGGACTGTTTTTACGTCTTTAGGACCCTCATAATGCTGAAGAGCACTACGGCTGCACAAAAGCCGGCTGAGGTCGAAAAGAAGTGGATCCATATCGACGCTGAAGGCGTCGTGGTGGGCCGTCTTGCGACCTTCATCGCTAACCGCCTGCGCGGTAAGCACCTGCCGACCTACACCCCGCACGTTGACATGGGCGACTACGTCGTCGTCACCAACGTCGATAAGGTTGTATTCACCGGCAAGAAGAACACCGACAAGGTTTACTACCGCCACACCGGTCACCCGGGCGGTATCAAGGAAACCACCCCGGAGAAGGTCCTGAACGGCCGTTTCCCGGAGCGCGTTCTTGAGAAAGCCGTTGAGCGTATGCTGCCGAAAGAGTCGCCGCTGGCTCGCGCGCAGATGACTCACCTGCGTCTGTTCGCTGGTTCGGAACACGACCACGCCGCCCAACAGCCGACCACCATCGACTTCAAGTCGATGTCGGCCAAGAACACCCGGAGCGCATAAGCATGACTGACGCGATTCAAGAAACCGCTGAAGGCTTCGACGCTCTGAAGGGCCTCGGCACTGAAGCTGCTGCTGTTGTTGCTGAACCGAAGATCGACGCCCTGGGCCGCTCGTACTCGACCGGCAAGCGTAAGAACGCTATCGCCCGCGTCTGGGTGAAGCGCGGCACTGGCAAGATCACGGTCAACGGCAAAGAACTGAACGACTATTTCGCTCGTCCGGTTCTGCAAATGATGGTTGCTCAGCCGCTAAACGTTGCTGACCGCCTGACCCAATACGACGTCGTCTGCACCGTCACCGGTTCGGGTCTGTCGGGTCAAGCTGGCGCAATCCGTCACGGCCTGTCGCACGCTCTGACTCACTACGAACCGGAACTGCGCAAGGTTCTGAAGCCGCACGGCTTCCTGACCCGCGACAGCCGCGTCGTTGAACGTAAGAAGTACGGCCGCGCGAAAGCACGCCGCAGCTTCCAGTTCTCGAAGCGCTAATCGCTTTACCGCGATCGGTATTTGGAAAGGGCGTTCCGGAGAAATCCGGGGCGCTCTTTTCTTTTGGGCTTTCTGCGCATTGTTCGCGCGGGCCAAGCCTATTATGTCAGCGTCGCCGCACCGTTGCGGCTTAGGGATTAGAGTGAGTTGACCCACACCATCTACATCGACGGCGAGGCCGGTACGACCGGTCTGGAAATCCGCGAACGCCTTGAGGCGCGCACCGACCTGCAACTGATGTTGCTGGGCGACCGTCGCCGCGATGTGGAAGCCCGACGCGAGGCGCTGAACAGCGCCGATGCCGTTATCCTGTGCCTGCCGGATGATGCGGCGAAGGAAGCCGTGTCGATGATCGAGAACGATAAGGTTCGCGTAATCGACGCCTCGACGGCTTATCGCGTCGATCCGAACTGGGTTTACGGCTTTGCCGAAATGGACGCGGGCCAGCGCGAGGCCATCGCCAGCTCGACCCGCGTGTCGAACCCCGGCTGCTATCCGACCGGCTTCATCGCCCTGATGCGTCCGCTCGTCGCGGCAGGCATTGTGCCTGCGGACCATCCGGTCACCGTGAATGCCGTGTCCGGCTATTCGGGCGGTGGCAAGCAGATGATCGCCGAGTTTGAAGCTGCCAAAGAATCTGAGGGGGCCGCTTCGACCGCGTTCCGTGGGTATGGCCTGTCGCTGAAGCACAAGCACGTGCCGGAAATGACCAAGCACACGGGCCTGCAACAGCCTGTGCTGTTCTCGCCAGCCGTGGGCAACTATCGCCAAGGCATGCTGGTGGAAGTGCCGCTGCATCTGGTCAGCCTGTCGCAAGGCGCGTCGGTGGAAAGCATCCACGCGGCTCTGGCTGCGGCCTATGAAGGCCAGTGTTTCGTCGAGGTTGTCGATCTGGCAGCCTCGGAAGCCATGACCGGCATCGAGCCGGAAGCGCTGAATGGCACCAACACCGTGCGTCTGCATGTGTTCGGCGACCGCAACGGCGGCCAAGTCCGTCTGGTTGCGATGCTGGACAATCTGGGCAAGGGCGCATCGGGCGCTGCGGTCCAGAACCTCAACATTATGCTGGGTCTGGACGAAGCCACCGGCCTTCGCTGAACCCGACACAAGCTGTGA
>NZ_JSYD01000174.1:0-325 GCF_054824005.1 Brevundimonas sp. GN22
CAGGTTGATAAGGTCGATTTGGCGCTGGATTGCGCGCGCTTCATCTTCGCGGCCTTGAGCCTGCAGGAGCCCCATTTGAGCCTGTAGGGTGAGCATTTGACGTTGGGCGGCCAATTCCTCTGGGGTCGGTCCTGAAGCGCCACTGCCTGGCTTAGGCGTATCACCCGCGGGAGCCACTACAGGCGTCTCGACGTAGGCTCCGGCTCGAATATCGGACATGATTTGATCAAGCCGATTTGCTGCCGTTGCATACGCAATTCCGGCCTCGACCTGCTCATCCAAAGCCTTATCGACTGCTGCTTGTCGGGCCGTAACGACCCCAGCA
>NZ_JSYD01000025.1:0-5652 GCF_054824005.1 Brevundimonas sp. GN22
TTGGGTGCGGGAGTAGGATTTGAACCTACGACCTTCAGGTTATGAGCCTGACGAGCTACCGGGCTGCTCCATCCCGCGTCAAAGGCGTAGGATATTGTGAGGAAGGATGAGAAGTTCGTTTATCATTATATACTTGGTAGACCCGGCGACGACCTACTCTCCCGCGTCTTAAGACGAAGTACCATCGGCTCTGGAGACCTTAACGACCGAGTTCGGAATGGGATCGGGTGGGGAATCTCCGACAAAGTCACCGGGTCAACCAAGTATATAAGGATGAGAAGAAATCGCGTTTTTATTGGTAAAGTAAAACCAATGGGTTTTGCTGAGAAACGATCAAGCCGATCGGATTATTAGTACCAGTAAGCTTCACACGTCACCGCGCTTCCACACCTGGCCTATCAACGTGGTAGTCTTCCACGATCCTCAGCGAAGCCTTGTTTTGAGGTTAGTTTCCCGCTTAGATGCTTTCAGCGGTTATCTATTCCATACTTAGCTACCCTGCTGCGCGGCTGGCGCCACGACAGGTCCACCAGAGGTATGTCCATCCCGGTCCTCTCGTACTAGGGACAGATCCTCTCAAGCTTCGAACACCCACGGCAGATAGGGACCAAACTGTCTCACGACGTTCTGAACCCAGCTCACGTACCTCTTTAAATGGCGAACAGCCATACCCTTGGGACCTGCTCCAGCCCCAGGATGAGATGAGCCGACATCGAGGTGCCAAACTTTGCCGTCGATATGGACTCTTGGGCAAAATCAGCCTGTTATCCCTAGAGTACCTTTTATCCGTTGAGCGATGGCCCTTCCACGCGGGACCACCGGATCACTATGGCCGACTTTCGTCTCTGCTCGACTTGTCAGTCTCGCAGTCAGGCGGGCTTATGCCATTGCACTCGACGACCGATTTCCGACCGGTCTGAGCCCACCATCGCGCGCCTCCGTTACACTTTAGGAGGCGACCGCCCCAGTCAAACTACCCACCACGCCATGTCCCGGGACCGGATAACGGCCCTCGGTTAGACGTCAACGACAGTAAGGGTGGTATTTCAAGGATGGCTCCACCAGAGCTGGCGCCCCGGCTTCATAGCCTCCCACCTATCCTACACATACGGTCGCTAACGCCAAGGCGAAGCTATAGTAAAGGTTCATAGGGTCTTTCCGTCTGACCGCGGGAACCCCGCATCTTCACGGGGAATTCAATTTCACTGAGCCTGTGCTGGAGACAGTGGGGAAGTCGTTACGCCATTCGTGCAGGTCGGAACTTACCCGACAAGGAATTTCGCTACCTTAGGACCGTTATAGTTACGGCCGCCGTTTACCTGGGCTTCAGTTCGGAGCTTTCACTCCTCCCTTTAACCTTCAGGCACCGGGCAGGCGTCAGACCCTATACGTCGCATTGCTGCTTCGCAGAGCCCTGTGTTTTTGCTAAACAGTCGCTACCCCCTGGCTTGTGCCACTTAGTTCTGCTTGCGCAGAGTAAGTCACGCTTATTCCGAAGTTACGCGTGCAATTTGCCGAGTTCCTTCAGCACAGTTCTCTCAAGCGCCTTGGTATGCTCTACCTGACCACCTGTGTCGGTTTCGGGTACGGTCTCTGCTAGAGTTATTTCCAGGGACAACGCCCCTGCACAGACAATCCAATAAGCCTGTACAAGTTATGCCATCCGTCACTTCTAGCTGGTGCAGGAATATTTACCTGCTTCCCATCGACTACGCTTTTCAGCCTCGCCTTAGGGGCCGACTAACCCTGCGCAGATTAGCTTTACGCAGGAACCCTTGGTCTTTCGGCGACAGTGTTTCTCACACTGTTTATCGTTACTCATGTCAGCATTCTCACTTCCGATACCTCCAGCCAACCTCACGGTTGACCTTCACCGGCTTACGGAACGCTCCGCTACCGCTTGCAGTAAACTGCAAACCCATATCTTCGGCACGTGGCTTTAGCCCCGTTACATTTTCCGCGCAGGATCGCTTGATCAGTGAGCTGTTACGCTTTCTTTAAAGGATGGCTGCTTCTAAGCCAACCTCCTGATTGTCAAAGCAATCCCACATCGTTTCCCACTTAGCCACGATTTGGGGGCCTTAGATGATGGTTAGGGTTGTTTCCCTTTTCACGACGGACGTTAGCACCCGCCGTGTGTCTGCCCGATAGTACTCCTGGGTATTCGGAGTTTGGTTAGTATTGGTACCGCTCGCGCAGCCCGCAACCATCCAGTGCTCTACCCCCCAGGGTATTCGTCGGACGCTCTACCTAAATAGATTTCGCGGAGAACCAGCTATGTCCAGGTTTGATTGGCCTTTCACCCCTATCCACAAGTCATCCCAGAATTTTTCAACATTCACGGGTTCGGACCTCCAGTTAGTGTTACCTAACCTTCATCCTGCTCATGGATAGATCACCTGGTTTCGGGTCGTCATACGTCGAACTTAGCGCCCTATTCAGACTCGCTTTCGCTGCGCCTACACCTAACGGCTTAAGCTTGCTCGACACATGAAGTCGCTGACCCATTATACAAAAGGTACGCCGTCACCTCGCTTGGAGGCTCCGACTGCTTGTAGGCTTCCGATTTCAGGTTCTGTTTCACTCCCCTTGTCGGGGTGCTTTTCACCTTTCCCTCACGGTACTTGTTCACTATCGGTCGTAGAGGAGTACTTAGGCTTGGAGGGTGGTCCCCCCATGTTCAGACAGGATTTCACGTGTCCCGCCCTACTCGAGTCTCTTGCTGTTTGATGGCTACGGGGCTTTCACCCACTATGGCCGACTTTTCCAAGTCGTTCGCCTTTATTTCACAAGAGCACTGGCCTGGTCCCGGTTCGCTCGCCACTACTACGGGAGTCTCGGTTGATGTCCTTTCCTCCGGGTACTGAGATGTTTCAGTTCCCCGGGTTCGCTCAATGAAGCCTATGTATTCAGCTCATTGTACCTTTAACAATCGTCCAACCGTTACCCCGAAGGGTAGAAGTTGGAAGACTGCAAAGGTGGGTTTCCCCATTCAGAAATAACCGGATCAAAGGGTGCTAGCGCCTCCCCGGTTCTTATCGCAGCTTGCCACGTCTTTCATCGCCTCTCTACGCCAAGGCATCCGTCAGAAGCCCTTCAACGCTTGATCGTTTCTCAGCAAAACCCATGCATAGTTTATCCACGGCCCGGAAAGAGGTGAGCGGTGGACTATGCCTGGTGTTTTACTTTGCCAGACGATTTCTTCTCGAACCTGACCTCAAGCTTATGAACAAGCCGGTCAAATCCTTCCTTCACAATGTCAATGCAGACAATCCGAAGATCAGCTGCAAACTCGTGTTGATTGCGAGATACCCGATATCCAATCGAAGCAGCCAGCGCGGCGCTTAACGATTGTCTCTTTAACGTCCTCAAGTAGCCGATAGGCGATAGGACAAGAAAGAGATGGTGGAGCCAGACGGAGTCGAACCGACGACATCCTGCTTGCAAAGCAGGCGCTCTACCAACTGAGCTATGGCCCCAAAACTTGGGATAGTAAGCCAGATGATAATGCGTCGTGCTGGTAGGCCTGGGCAGACTCGAACTGCCGACCTTACGCTTATCAGGCGTACGCTCTAACCACCTGAGCTACAGGCCTCTAGGCAGCGCGACAGCCCGTTATCTCAGGCTCGCAATCACAGCCATCTGTCATGAAGCCACATGCTTCAAAGTCGACGACTGAATGTTGGAAAGAGAAACGAAGACGGCGGCGAACCGCATATGTTTGGAGCCTCAATAATGTCTCGTGAGAGACACTGGAGAAGCATCCTTAGAAAGGAGGTGATCCAGCCGCAGGTTCCCCTACGGCTACCTTGTTACGACTTCACCCCAGTCGCTGACCCTACCGTGGTTGGCTGCCTCCATTGCTGGTTAGCGCACCACCTTCGGGTAGAACCAACTCCCATGGTGTGACGGGCGGTGTGTACAAGGCCCGGGAACGTATTCACCGCGGCATGCTGATCCGCGATTACTAGCGATTCCAACTTCATGCCCTCGAGTTGCAGAGGACAATCCGAACTGAGACAACTTTTAAGGATTAACCCTCTGTAGTTGCCATTGTAGCACGTGTGTAGCCCACCCTGTAAGGGCCATGAGGACTTGACGTCATCCCCACCTTCCTCCGGCTTAGCACCGGCAGTCCCATTAGAGTTCCCAACTAAATGATGGCAACTAATGGCGAGGGTTGCGCTCGTTGCGGGACTTAACCCAACATCTCACGACACGAGCTGACGACAGCCATGCAGCACCTGTGTCCTAGTCTCCGAAGAGAAAGCCACGTCTCCGTGGCGGTCCAGGCATGTCAAAAGGTGGTAAGGTTCTGCGCGTTGCTTCGAATTAAACCACATGCTCCACCGCTTGTGCGGGCCCCCGTCAATTCCTTTGAGTTTTAATCTTGCGACCGTACTCCCCAGGCGGATTGCTTAATGCGTTAGCTGCGTCACCGAACTGCATGCAGCCCGACAACTAGCAATCATCGTTTACGGCGTGGACTACCAGGGTATCTAATCCTGTTTGCTCCCCACGCTTTCGCGCCTCAGCGTCAGTAATGAGCCAGTATGTCGCCTTCGCCACTGGTGTTCTTCCGAATATCTACGAATTTCACCTCTACACTCGGAGTTCCACATACCTCTCTCACACTCAAGATCGCCAGTATCAAAGGCAATTCCGAAGTTGAGCTCCGGGATTTCACCTCTGACTTAACGATCCGCCTACGCGCCCTTTACGCCCAGTAATTCCGAGCAACGCTAGCCCCCTTCGTATTACCGCGGCTGCTGGCACGAAGTTAGCCGGGGCTTCTTCTGTAGGTACCGTCATTATCGTCCCTACTGAAAGAATTTTACAATCCTAAGACCTTCATCATTCACGCGGCATGGCTGCGTCAGGCTTTCGCCCATTGCGCAAGATTCCCCACTGCTGCCTCCCGTAGGAGTTTGGGCCGTGTCTCAGTCCCAATGTGGCTGATCATCCTCTCAGACCAGCTACTGATCGTCGCCTTGGTAAGCTTTTACCTTACCAACTAGCTAATCAGACGCGGGCCGCTCTAAAGGCGATAAATCTTTCCCCCGAAGGGCACATTCGGCATTACCACCCGTTTCCAGGAGCTATTCCGAACCTAAAGGCACGTTCCCACGTGTTACTCACCCGTCCGCCACTAACCCCGAAGGGTCCGTTCGACTTGCATGTGTTAGCCCTGCCGCCAGCGTTCGCTCTGAGCCAGGATCAAACTCTCAGGTTGAGTTGACCATTGACCTAAGCATTCGAGACCGAAGTCTCTATGGCATTAGTTCTACGTATTTATTTGACGAGATCCCACAAGACCGATCCGAAGATCAGTTTCATGGTTGTATCTTTTCAAAAAGACCGCAGTTGTCAGTGTCATCTATAATGAACCCCGTTAAGGGTTCCGCTAGAACACCGCCGCCTGCGTTTCTCTTTCCAGATCTACGATTTCAAAGACCAGACCCGAAGGCCGTCTGAACACTTTAGCGCCAGTTCGCGGCGGAGGCGGCTGTTTAAGCTACCCAGTTTTCCGTGTCAAGCACTTCTTTTTAAAGAAGTTTTCGACAACACCGAAACCGCCGAGGCGCTTCCGAAGGAGGCGGGTATCTACCGATCCACCGTCCCCATGTCAACCCGACCTTCCGATCTTTTTCC
>NZ_JSYD01000175.1:0-1232 GCF_054824005.1 Brevundimonas sp. GN22
ACGTGTTCGAGTCACGTAAGCGGCACCACCCTTTCCAGCAGTGTATGAACTTCCCCTAAGGCTAAAGTGCCTTTGGCTAGACTCCGTCGTGGGTTCCTAGTGGGCGAGCTTTGGGCGTTGATTAGGACTTCACCCTACTGAACAGCCTTTCAACCCCAGCGCTATAGCCACTTGGTAAAACCATACGCTGCTGAAGGCGGTCGAGGCGGGTGCAGCGAAGCACAAGGCTTGGTGAAGACACCTCCGCCCCTTACTGGTCTCAGCTGTCTCAGCTATATAAGGGGCGGATACTTACAACAACAATCAGTATTTAAATACATTTTATTGTTGATGCTCAAGCGCCAACACGGAGCAATCATCGTAAGATATAAATGCCTTTACTTGAGAAGTACGAATCGCACCATATCCATTTTCAGCCCTATAAGTCATAATAAATACAGGTTTTGCTAAATTTTCATTAAACACAGTATTTACATGCTCAAAAGATCTAGGATTGTGTAAATCATTCCTAATTCTAGACACAAGGCTTGGAACTTGCCCTCGCCAATTAATGCAATTTTTCAAATCTGCTTTAATATTATGGGAATTTTCTTTTATATCATTCAGTCGATTTTCTGCTTCGACTTTCCTTATTTTTTCTAATTTTTTGTCAGATTCAATTTTCTCTAGCTCTTTTTTTCTAGCTCCCCACTCAACGCCATCAGGAGTTTTGATAAACTCATTCATAACAAGGCTATGAGAAATCAATGAAGCTAAAAATGTCCCCAAAATGCCAGAAATTATAAGATTATGATTTTTCTTTGAAAACATCTTCCATACAAATGGAAATAGAAAAACACACAATAAAGTAAATATAGAAATTATAACTAAATGAATACTAACATTTACACCGGATTTCCATATCATTGCTCCGAACCCCCAAAGCGTAAGCGCTGTTAAAGCCGCAACAGCAAGGCCAAGCCATTTGATGGCTATTTTCAGCACTTGCATGGCACGCTTTATTTCATCCGAAAGTGAGCTTCTCTGCATAACAGTCCCCCCCTATAATACCGTTGATATTGCTAGATAACGCAGCACCACGAACGAGGCTAGTTTTTGGGGCCGCTATAGACCAGTGTGGGTCGTCGATGGGACAGGCACAAACCTCACCAATAGCCCCATCAATACATTGTAATATATAAACTTTAAGCGCCGCTTCCCGAGATTTCGTAATGCGGGGGTCACGTGTTCGA
>NZ_JSYD01000176.1:0-908 GCF_054824005.1 Brevundimonas sp. GN22
GTACGGCCCAGTCCCACTTCACCCGTCAAGGTCAGGCGCTCGTTCAGGCGGATGTCACCGCCCAGCGCAGTGAACTTGGTCTGCGAGGGCAGGGCCAGATCGGAGTTCAGCGGCATATAGGTGCCCAGCGGCCCCATCTTCTCGTCAACGCTGCCGAGGCTGAAGGCTAGGCCCCCTTGAGCGGTCCGCCAGTCCACCCCCATGCGGGCATAGGAGGCGGCCTCGCGCTGGATCGGCTGCAGGGGCGTGCGCCGGTCCCCCGAGCCGCTGTCGGCGCTTACGATAAACAGGCCCTGATCACCGGCATCAAAACTCATGACGCCGCGGACTGCGTGGTCGGACTGGGCCAGAGCGGCAAAGCCGTCGCCTGCGCGGGTGCGGAAGGGCGAGCGGGCACCGCCTTCGCCCTGCCATGCCGAGAAGGACATGGCACCGGTCGAGACTTCAAACAGGGCCTCGCGGCGCTCTTCGGTTCCCGTCCACGGGGCATTGTACAAGGTGTTGCGCGCCAGAATGGGCTCGGGCTCCGGCGCAGGGACAGACGCGGCCAACGACAGATAGGTCCCGACAGGGCCAAGCGTGGTGACGGTGGACTGCACCATCGGGCGCACCGTCTCCGACTGGAAGCTCTGGCGTGGTGCCGTGCGATAGGCATCGGCCACGTTCACTTTGAACAGGCGCTCGTATTCGTCATAGGCAATGGTCGCCAGACCAGTGGTGCGTCCAAGGGCATCGCCGAACGGGCCGCCGACATAGGCACCGGGCGGTGTGCCCAGTCCCACAGGCGTCGCACCGGTGGCCGACGGCGTGGAGGTAGCGCCAACGGGGCGGAAGGCTGCAGCAATATCCAGCTTGCCCCGGCCCCAGACGATATCGGTGCCGGTGTCACCCGCATCCGCCGCTGTGCG
>NZ_JSYD01000177.1:0-659 GCF_054824005.1 Brevundimonas sp. GN22
CTGCTGCGGCGCGAGGGTCATGCGGTCAACAAGAAGCGGGTTCAGCGGATCTATCGCGAGGAACGGCTGACAGTGCGCCGGCGCGGCGGTCGAAAGCGAGCAATGGGGACGCGACGACCGTTGGACTTGCCGCTGCTGGCCAACCAGCGTTGGTCGCTGGACTTCGTCTCTGACCAGATGACGGACGGGCGGCGCTTCCGCATCCTGACGGTGATCGACAACTGCACCCGCGAATGCCTGGCATTGGTAGCCGATACCTCGCTGTCGGGCGCGCGGGTGGTGCGAGAGTTGGACGCCATCATCCGGCAGCGGGGCCGGCCTGATACCATCGTCAGCGACAACGGCACGGAATACACCTCGAATGCGGTCCTGGCCTGGGCCGACGACACTGGCGTCGGCTGTCACTACATCGCACCAGGCAAGCCCCAGCAGAACGGCTTCAATGAGAGCTTCAACGGGCGCCTGCGTGACGAGCTACTGAACGAGACGTTATTCCGCTCCCTGCCGCATGCCCGCGCGGTGCTGGAGGCCTGGCGGCATGACTACAACGAGCGGCGACCGCACTCGAAGCTCGGCTGGCTGACGCCGCAGGCCTACGCGCAAGCCCTTACTGGAAACGTCGGGCGGCCTGCTGCGCTGGTTGAGGGCTGCGCAGGCCG
>NZ_JSYD01000026.1:0-16828 GCF_054824005.1 Brevundimonas sp. GN22
GGTCGGTAATGACCAAATTCGTAGCCGCTGGCACCGGCAGACGCCTTTTAGACCTTGGTCTATGGGGCATCCTGAAGGCGGGACATATGTACGCGCTGGCGGCGCTCGACCGCATAGGCGAACAGCCACAAAAGCACTGCCCAGAAGGCACCAATGCCCCACCCCGCCAAAACATCCGTGGCCCAATGGGCTGCCAGATAGATGCGGGTGATGCCGATCAAAAGCACAACCACCACGGCCCAGCCTACGGCATAGGCTTTAACGCGTGCTCGCGGGAACGCTCGCGTCAGCATCACGCCGATGGTGAGGTAAAAGACGGTAGCCAACAGGGCATGACCGGACGGGAAGCTGGCATTGAGGGTTTCAACCACCTGATATTCCGCCGGCGGCCTCGCCCGATCAAACACAGCCTTCAGGCCCTCGGACCACGCCACTCCGCCCGCAAGCCCGAAGACCAACAATAGCGCCGACAGCTTCTTACCGTGGACGAGCAGGAAGAATCCAAAGATCAGGGCGAACACCATTAGGACGGAAATGCCGCCAAGCGATGTGACGTCTATGGCGGCCTCGCGGAGCCACCACGGCCCGCGCACCCGTTGGGGATCGTGTGCATAGGGATGCAGCCAAGTCAGGACCGACCAATCGAAGCCTTGCTTGTCGCCACTGGCTACGCCGTCGGCGATGCTTGCGAAAAGCGCCAGTCCGCCTGCCCCCAACAGTAGAGGGGCAACAATGCCGATTTCATTACGGGCCACACGGAGGACACGGGCGGTGAAGGCAACGGGGTGTGCGGTCATAGGGCGACAACGGCTCCATTACGCTTTGTGTTCCGTCCCGTATCGGGACGATTCCCAAGATAATTGCGACAAAACCGTGGCATAGGTTTCGCGAGGTTTGAAGCCTTTTCCTTCCCCGTTCAACCGCAGCCTATGGCAAGCGAAAAATTAGCAAAAAACTGAATTAAAGAATTTGAAGTCGGGCCAGTCTTAACCCAAGATTTAGATGTAGCCGGTGTTGTCCACACAACATCTGGCGTTATCCACAAGTTGACGGGTTGTAGCGATGGCAGGCGGCGAAGCTCTACAGACAACGGATTTTTCGGCAGTTTCTTCGGGACTGAAGGCTTTCAAGCCTCGCCTCGAAGTGGTCCCCGGTGGCCTTAAACTGGACCGCAGCCGTGACGATCTGTTGACGGATTTCGGTAAAAAGACGCTCGAAGACCGATATCTTCTTCCGGGCGAGTCCTATCAGGACATGTTCGCCCGCGTGGCCACGGCCTTCGCAGACGATGCCGAACACGCCCAGCGCGTTTACGACTATATGTCGAAGTTATGGTTCATGCCTGCAACGCCGGTTCTGTCGAACGGCGGTGCCGATCGTGGTCTGCCGATCTCCTGCTTCCTGAACGCGGTCAACGACAGCCTCGACGGTATCCAGAACGTCTGGAACGAGAACGTCCAGCTGGCCTCGAACGGTGGCGGCATCGGCACCTATTGGGGCGGCGTCCGCTCCATCGGTGAACAGGTTAAGGGCGCTGGCCAAACCTCGGGCATCATCCCCTTCATCCGTGTGATGGACTCGCTGACGCTGGCCATTTCCCAAGGCTCGCTGCGTCGCGGTTCGGCGGCTGTCTATCTCGACATCCACCATCCCGAAATCGAAGAATTCCTCGAAATCCGTAAGCCGTCGGGCGACTTCAATCGCAAGTCCCTGAACCTGCACCATGGCATTTCGATCACCGACGAGTTCATGGAAGCGGTCCGTGACGGCAAGCCGTTCGATCTGCGCTCGCCCAAGAACAACGAAGTTCGCAAGACCGTCGACGCCCGCTCGCTGTGGACCAAGATCCTCGAAATCCGCATGCAGACGGGCGAGCCCTATCTGATCTTCTCGGATACGGTGAACCGCCAGTTGGCACAGCACCAGCGCGAGCTGGGTCTGTCGGTCAAACAATCCAATCTGTGCGCCGAGATCATGCTGGCCACCGGTAAGGACCACCTCGGCAACGAGCGCACCGCTGTGTGCTGCCTGTCGTCGGTCAACGCCGAGACCTTCCTTGAGTGGCGCGAAGAACCCCAGTTCATCGAGGACGTGATGCGCTTCCTCGACAACGTGCTGCAGGACTTCATCGACCGCGCCCCGTCGGCGATGTCGCAAGCCGTCTATTCGGCCATGCGCGAGCGTTCGGTGGGGCTGGGCCTGATGGGCTTCCACTCCTTCCTGCAATCGCAAGGCGTGGCGTTTGAATCCGCCATGGCCAAGTCGTGGAACATGCGCCTGTTCAAACACCTGCGCCGCGAGGCCGATAAGGCTTCCAAGCTGCTGGCCGAGGAAAAGGGCCCCTGCCCCGACGCGGCCGACCGTGGTGTGATGGAGCGTTTCTCGCACAAGATGGCGATTGCCCCGACTGCATCGATCTCGATCATCTGCGGCGGTACGTCGGCAGGTATCGAGCCGATCCCGGCCAACATCTATACCCACAAGACCCTGTCCGGCTCGTTCGCGGTCAAGAACCCCTACCTTGAGCGTCTGCTCGAAGAGAAGGGTCAGAATACCGACGCGATCTGGAACTCGATCCTCGAACACGAGGGCTCGATCCAGCACCTCGACTTCCTCTCGGAAGACGAAAAGGGTGTCTACAAGACCGCCTTTGAACTGGACCAACGCTGGCTGATCGAACTGGCCGCCGACCGCGCGCCGGAAATCTGCCAGGCCCAGTCGCTGAACCTGTTCGTTCCGGGTGACGTGAACAAGTGGGACCTGCACATGTTGCACTGGTCGGCGTGGGAACGTGGCGTGAAGTCGCTCTACTATCTGCGCTCCAAGTCGGTTCAGCGCGCCGCTTTCGCCGGTGCCGACACCAAGGAAGAAGCCGAGTTCGATCCGAACCAACCGGACCTCTTCTCGGCCGCTCCCACCGACTACGACGAGTGCCTGGCCTGCCAATAAGGTTTGGGTCCACATTGTGAACAACTGGCGCCGCTCGGGAACTTGCTCTCGGGCGGCGTCGTTCGTTTGTCAGGAGGCTGCTATCGGGATACTGATGGTATGCGTAAGGACTGGGAGGCGAACATGCGTCGGCTGGCGCTGGGCAAAATCCGTACCGGACAGGTTCCGCAAGCGATTGCTGGGTGCCTCTGCATCGCATCCGTCTCGCTGGGCGGGACAGAAGCGATGGCCCAATCTCTCGCGTCTTCCCAAGACTGGTCTGTGACCCTGGATCGCCGCTCTCTTGGCGACCTTCCTTCGTCGCAAGCCTGGCGTGAAGACCGTGTGGCGCTTAGCACCGCTTCGGGCGACCGCTGGACGGTTCGCCATGCCAACCCCGTCGATACGCCGCTTGCTTTCAGCCGACCGGACACGCGCGACCGCGAAGTCGCCGTGGAATGGCGTCACGACTGGACGGCGCTGCACGAAACGTCGCCTTCAGGTCTGGAACTGTCGGTCTCGCCCCATGCCGGATTTGACTGGAACCCCCGGGGTTCATCGCCTGTCGCAGGGGCCACGGTGCGCGTGGGTCGCGGCCTTGACCGATTGGCTCCCGACGGTGACGAAGCTTTTGGTCAAAAGGCGCGCTGGTATGTTTTCGCCTCGGGCTCCAAGCGCGCTGTCGGCTATAATTTCACCAGGCAGCGTGATGGCGGGTTTGCCAATGAAGGGCTGAGCCACGATCTGGGATCCAGCGCCATGGGCGATGCCGCTATTGGTGTCGCATGGCGCAAGGGCCCGATCCAAAGCTCGGTGGGCCTGTCCTATCGCGAAGTCGAGATCGACGGCCTGCGCGGGTATGGCGGGCTCAAGACAGACGTTGGCGAAGGCGTCCTCGCCTTCCAGCTTTCGATCCGGCCGCAATAAAAAGAGGCCGGATGATCGATCCGGCCCCTTCGAACTTTACTGCGTAAGCGCGACACCTTCTCGGCGGGGATCGGCACCACCGTCCCAGCGACCATCGCGCCAGATCGCCCCATGGAGGCCCGAGGTCTCGGTCGCATTGGGGCGCAACTCCATGCCTGCAGCTTTCAGGGCATCACGGATTTCCGGCGAAATCTGATCGGTATCAGCCCCCACCATCGCGCCGCGCACCACCAGGTTGGGCAAGGCGATGGCGTCCTGCATGGTCATATCCCACTCGACCACACCAACCAGCGTCTTGGCCACATAGGCCAGGATCGAAGAACCACCGGGCGAGCCGATAGCCCCCACCAGATTGCCCTCGCGATCAAGAATGATCGTCGGGATCATGGACGAGCGCGGACGCTTGCCCGCTGCGACAGCGTTCGGTGCAGGATGCCCATCCTCCAGTGGCGTGAACGAGAAATCGGTAAGCTGGTTATTGAGGAAGAAGCCGCCCGCCATGCGGCCCGAGCCAAAGTATGATTCCACCGTGGTGGTCATACTGACGGCATTACCCTCGGCATCGACCACGACGAAGTGGGTCGTGCCCGCAGGCTCTAGCGTCGCATCCGACAGTTGCGGGGCGGAACCGGTCGGGCGACCTGCCGCCACCGGGCCGTTTACCTGCGGAGCCAACGCTGCGCGCTCGGCAATATAGTCATCGGCGAGCAGCCCTGCCACAGGCACGCCCACAAAGTCGGCATCGCCCACGTAGCGGTCGCGGTCGGCGTACATGAGCCGCTGCAGACGACCTAGCGCGACCCAGGCCTCGGGGCTGTCCTTGCCCTTGGCCAGATCGGGAGTCTTTTCGGCCATACCGAGGAACTGCAGCATGGCCACGCCGCTGGACGGCGGAGCGGGCACACAGACCAAATAGATGCGATAGGGACGGCAAAGCGGATCGCGGCGCAGCGGACGATAGTTCGCGAAGTCCTGCATCGACAGCCCACCCGGGCGCGGTTGGGCGTGCGTGGCGGCGATCATCTGCCGCGGTAGCTCGCCCTGATAGAAGACACTCGGCCCCTCAGTGGCCAGACGGCGCAGGGTCCGGGCATATTCCGGATTCCGGAGCGTATCGCCTGCCTGATAGCGCGTGCCGTCGGCCTTGGTGAAATAGCGGGTAGCCCATTCGCTGACGGCCTGATTGCGGCCCGCATTGATGAAGCTTGCCAGACGCGGTGAAACGGTGAACCCGCTGTCCGCCAGTTGTTCAGCCTCGGCGAACAACTGGTTCCAGCCTAGTTTGCCGTGCTCTTTCTGGGCCATGCCCAGCATAGCCACCACACCCGGTACGCCCGTCGAGCGGCCCGACAACACAGCATCGGTGAAATCCAGCGGTTTGCCGTCTTCATAAAACAGTTCGGGCGTCGCGGCGGCAGGGGCCATCTCGCGACCGTCATAGGAATGGAGCTCGGCGGTCGTGGCGTCGTAGACCATCATAAAGGCCCCGCCGCCCAGGCCCGACGACTGGGGCTCGACGAGGCTCAGGGTCGCCTGAATGGCAACGGCCGCATCCACCGCCGAACCACCGGCGCGCAGAACCTTCATCCCCGCCTCGGCGGCCAGCGGGTTTGCCGCCGCGACAAACGGGCCGCGCGCGGGTTGCGCTGCAGGTGCTTCAACAGGGCGGACGGCTTGATCGGCCGCTAGCGCGAAGGATGGGGTCGAAATCGCCGCCAGCGCCAAAATCGTCGCGGAAAGAGCAGTCTTGCGCGTGCTCCCGCGTGTCCGGTCAAAAAATGCCGTCATAATCCATACTCCTACCGCGCGATGACAGACTTATGCCTAAGGCTTGATGCGAGTTCCGCCAACCCAAGATTTTCTTTCGCTTTTTTCGATTTTCCTATTGCCATTCAAAATCTCAAAAGCTAGATAGCCCTCCTCGCCGCGGGGCACTGACCCACGGCGGAGACGAAAGTCTAAAACGCACCCGTAGCTCAGCTGGATAGAGCATCAGACTACGAATCTGAGGGTCAGGAGTTCGAATCTCTTCGGGTGCGCCATCTTTCTCTTCGCAAGAAGA
Organism: Brevundimonas sp. GN22; assembly: GCF_054824005.1. NCBI lineage: Bacteria > Pseudomonadati > Pseudomonadota > Alphaproteobacteria > Caulobacterales > Caulobacteraceae > Brevundimonas > Brevundimonas sp. GN22. Next base: position 5,918 of record NZ_JSYD01000026.1, read on the forward strand.
GCGGCAGCGGTAAAACGCTCCCAAACAAAAACCCCGCTCCTGATATCGTCAGGGCGGGGTTTTTGTTTGTTCGGCTATCCCGTCACCCAAGTCTGGGCGAAGTCGGTCGCGTCGTCCATCTGCCGCGTCAATACGCCGAGCCACCCGCCACTCCAAGTGCCATAGGCCGCAGTGCCGTCGGGGCGTTCCAGTTTTTCCGGCAAGGTCCGCATGAGATAGACCGTATTCTCACCGAGCCCATACGCACGTCCCATATCGCGGAACTCGTCCCCGTCCATTTTGAAGACGGCCTTGCCGTCTCGCGCCAAGGTCACTTCGGTGATGTTGTGCTCGGATAGAGCGTCCGCGGATTGGAACATGACCCTAAACAAATCCACGGGCGCGGCATTACCGACGTCGCGCAGGTCGAGCGTGACCCTGGAAGGATGCAGCAGTCCGGTGCGGTAGGCATATAGGGTGGCGACCTCGTTGCGATGATCATCGTCCAGTTTGCGGTCCACCGGCAAGAAAACCGTGAGATTATAGATCACCACCGCCGCCACAGCCGCGATCGCAATCCCCAGCGCGACCAGCCAGGGTTTTGCGCGTGATGACTTATCGTGTGAGCCTACCATTTACTCCTCCTAGTTGGCCCAGACGACATATTGGTCGCTAGGTTCCAGCCTTTGGCGTGAGGACTTATCCAGCGGCACAGGTGCATCGACCATGGACGGCCACAGAGCGGCGGCCTGTTGCTGGTCGTGGATTTGCAGGAGGGTCGTCAGATAGTCGACGACGTCGCGCCGTGTACTGGCCAGATTGCGGGTCTCGCCCGGATCGTCTTCCAGATTATGCAGCCAAATCCGCCTCGGCGACTGCTGGGTCTGAAGCTTCCATTTGCCGGATCGAACAGCACGGTATCCGCCGTTTCGCCAGTACAGCGCCTCGTGAGCCGACTTGGCGCTTTGCCCCTTGAGGAAGGGCGTCAGGTCCACACCGTCAATGATCCGGTCTGTCGGAGTGCTGGCACCCGCCACTGCCGCCACTGTTGCGAAGAGATCAAGATGCGAGACCGGCTGCGCGACCTGCCCTCGCCCATAGCCGGACGGCCAGCGCACGAACATGGGAACGCGGATACCCCCGTCAAAGAAGGTCATCTTCCATCCGCGATAAGGTGCGTTCAGCCCCTCGATCCCGACGTGCGCTGTGCCGCCATTGTCGCTGGTGAAAACCACCAGCGTATTGTCATCCAGCCCCTGATCCTTGAGCGCCTGCATAATACGCCCGACCCCGCGATCCAGAGCCACAATCATCGCGGCGTAGACCCTCTCGTTATGGTCCTTGATGTGGTCCAGAGCCTGATAGTCGGCAGCCAGCGCCTGCAGCGGCGTGTGCGGGGCGTTATAGGCCACATATAAAAACAGCGGGCGGTTGCGGTTGGCGTCGATCACCTTGACGGCCTGATCCGTCAGATAGTCGGTCATATAGCCGTGCGGACGAAACGGCGCGGAGCCGTTGTACTGAACACTGAACGGCAGGTTGGCCCATAGGAATTTGTCCGTGGGATCATAGTTCAGGCGCGCGTTCACCACGCCATCCGTGTCCGGCAGGGCATATTTCTGGGCCGCCGCCATGAAACCGAGGCTTTCGTTAAAGCCCTGATCCTCTGGACGCATCCCCTTGGCCGCCCCCAAAGCCCACTTGCCGAGGTGAACTGTGTGATAGCCGCGTCCCGCCAGAACTTCGGCCATGGTGACCTCGTAAGCGGGCATTCCCATGTCTTTCAGACGCGGCGCACCACGCGCCCGATCCGAATGATAGGTCCACTTCAAGGGTTGATCGCGCTGGCCGCGTACCACCATGCGGGACATCAGGGCCGGCACGGGCGTCGATTCAAATCCGAACCTTTGCGGGTATCGCCCCGTCATCAATCCTGCGCGTGACGGACCGCTGCTGGCGTGGGTGGCATAGGCGGATTGCAGGATCACACCCTCATGGGCGATGGCGTCGATATTGGGCGTTTTGACGGTACCGCTTCCCCGACCGCCGCCGTTCAGACTTATATCGTTGAACCCCAGATCATCGGCGACAATCAGCACGATATTGGGCGGCCGCTCTGCGGGGGCGGCCAAAGCAACCTGCGGACCGCGTTCCCATTCCACCGATTGCGGTGGCCCAACCTTGGGTGCACGCCAACCCGCCCAGTGCAGCAGGACCGTATCGCGCGCCAGCCAGCCACCAAGCAACAACGCCGCGAGGATACCGAGGGCAGCCCATCCGATAATGCTGAGTCTCACCCGTTCCCCGCCGATCAAGTGAAATACCTGCGTTCTGTTTAATAAGGAACTGTAACGCCTGAATCCGCAAGCTAAGAGCGTGCGTTTGGTGTGTACTGCCCTCGAAAAACGGGGCCAAAACCGGGGAGATGGATGTCCAACGACGCCTATGACTATGTAATCGTTGGGGCCGGGTCGGCAGGATGTGTGCTGGCCGAGCGATTAAGCCGGGATCCGTCAATCAGCGTGGTCTTGTTGGAAGCCGGCGGCGACGACCGGAGCTTTCTGGTGCAGGCTCCGCTGTTGATGGGTCAGGCCATGGCCTCCAAGATCCTCGACTGGCATCATTACACGGCCCCGCAGAAGGAACTGAACAACCGCCGCCTGTTCTGGCCGCGCGGGAAAGTTCTGGGGGGCTCCAGCTCCATTAACGCCATGCACTACATCAGAGGCGCGGCGCAGAACTATGATGAATGGCGCGACGCCTATGGGGCCGAAGGCTGGGGCTGGGACCAGGTGCTGCCCGCATTCAAGCAGGTGCAGGGGCGTGTGGGCCCGATAAGCGACCTGCACGGCTGCAACGGGCCGCTGTCGGTTCAGGACATCGAACCTCTTAACCCCCTAACCGAAGCGTTCTTCGAGGCCTGTGCCGACATGGATGTGCCCCGTATTGAGGACATGAACGGTCCGGAACAATATGGATGCAGTCCCTATCAAGTAACGCAAAAAGGGAACCGTCGGTGCAGCGCCGCCGTGGCCTATCTGCACCCTGCATTGGCGCGCCCCAATCTTCGCGTGATTACCCATGCCCTTGCCAGCAAGGTTCTGCTGGAGGGCAACCGCGCAACCGGCATCGAGTACCGCCACGGCAAAGACGCACAGTCCGTCTTTGCAAGGCGCGAAGTCATCCTCAGCGGCGGCGCGATCAATACTCCCCAGCTGTTGCAACTGTCGGGCATCGGCGACGCCAACTGGCTTCGGGAAGCAGGCGTTGCTCCGGCAATCGACCTGCCGGGGGTAGGCCGCAACCTGCAAGACCATCTGGACATACTGGGCAAGATCGAGACGCGTAGCACGACCTCGCTGGGCATCTCGCCGGCCACGGCGTTCTCGTGGGCCCGCAGCGTGCTCGACTTTATTGCCGACAAACCGGGCTTGCTGAGCACCAATCCGGTTCAGGGTGGTGCCTTCCTGAAATCGTCACGCGCTGGCGTCCTACCTGATCTGCAATTCGCCTTTATCCCCGCCAAAGTCGCCCCGCACGGTGCGCGCTTGCCGTTCGGTCACGGGGCCTCGCTGCACGTGTGCCACCTTTACCCCAAGAGCCGCGGCGAGATACGCATCACCTCTGCCGATCCAGCCCAACATCCCCATATCGACCCTAACTATCTGTCCGATCCTGAAGACATGGAGGTCATGATCGACGGGATGCAGGCGGCGCGTGACGTCCTGATGCACACAGCCTTTGATTTCGACCGAAAGCAGGAAATCTGGCCAGATCCAGCCTACCAGACCCGCAGCCAACTGGCCGACGACCTGCGCGCACGTGCCGAGACGCTCTATCATCCTGTGGGAACATGCCGCATGGGGACAGGCGAGCTGTCGGTCGTCGACGCGCAGCTAAAGGTTTACGGTGTCCCTAATCTTCGGGTGGTCGATGCGTCCGTGATGCCGCGCCTGATCGGCGGCAACACTAACGCCCCGACGATGATGATCGCTACACGGGCCGCTGGTATGATTTTGGATAGAAGGGACTGATAGCCATGACCGACCTGAACGCCCTTCTGGAAAGCCAGCGCAGCGCCTTCTTGCAACAGCCCAACCGTTCCGTGGCGGATCGTCGAGACGATCTTAAAAAGATCGAACGGCTCATGCTTGACCATCAGCAGGAGTGGGTGGACGCCGTAAGCGCCGACTTCGGCCAGCGTTCCCCCATCGAGACGCGTCTTCTAGAGCTGTCGCTGGTACTACGGGGCACCCGTGACATGCACCGCAAGGTGGCGCGCTGGATGAAGCCCGAGTGCGTGCCTACGCCCCTGCTGGCCCAGCCCGGACGCTCTTATGTAAGGCGTGATCCCAAGGGCGTCGTCGGGATTGTTTCGCCCTGGAACTACCCTGTGCAACTGGCGCTGCTGCCGCTGGCAACGGCGTTGGCAGCGGGCAATCGCGCGATCATCAAACCCTCGGAACTGACGCCCAATACTAACGATCTGATGACCCGCCTTTTGGCCCAGGTCTTTCCTGCCGATCAGGTTAACGTCGTCCAGGGGGGCCCCGATTTGGCAGAAGCTTTCTGCGCCCTGCCCTTCGATCATCTGTTCTACACCGGCTCCACCCGCGTGGGACGAAGCGTGGCCGCCGCTGCGGGCCAGAACCTTGTGCCCGTCACCCTGGAGCTAGGCGGCAAGTCTCCGGCCATCGTCAGCGCCACCTATCCGGTTGCCGACGCAGCGCACTCTATTGCCTGGGGCCGCTTCCTGAACGCAGGACAGACCTGCGTGGCCGTAGATACCGCTATCGCCATCGGAAGCCCTGAGCGAGCCCGTGCCCTGGGGCAGGCGGTCGCCCAAAAGGTCCAGACCTTCTACCCCGACTTTGCTAACAATCCGGACTATTCGACGGTGATTGCCGGACAGCACTATGCCCGTCTTGAATCCATGGTCGATGAAGCCCGCGCCGCTGGTGTCGAGGTCCTTCAGCCTGAGCACAACTCCGATGACGTGCGCCAGTCGCGCAAATTCCCTCCGACGATCGTCATCAATCCTCCGGAACATCTACGCCTGATGCGCGAGGAGATCTTCGGGCCGGTTCTGCCGGTCATCGCCAAGCCGGACATCCAGTCCAGCGTGGATTATGTGAACGCTCATGACCGCCCGCTGGCTCTTTATGTGTTCTCGGATCATTCATCCGAGATCGAGCACGTGCTGGATCACACCCACTCGGGCGGGGTCACCATCAATGGTGCGATGCTGCATCTGGCCAACGACCATCTGCCTTTTGGCGGCAACGGGCCGAGCGGTCAGGGGGCCTATCACGGCAAATACGGTTTTGACGAACTCACCCACCCGCGCGCCGTTTTCCGGTCGGGTCGGTGGCATTCCACACGGCTTTTGGCCCCGCCTTATGGCAAGCGGGCCGAACAGATTACGGGAATGGCTTTCAAGCTCTAAGGCTCGAGCGCTGGCCCTCAGGTCTTGGAGGATTGCGTGAGCGCTACCGCCAGCACGCCTCGCATAATGGTGCGCACCACTTCGCGCGCCACCTCGACCGGCACGCTTTGCTCACGGCGCAAACCTTGCCACGTCGCCCAGCTGGTGGCGGAGACCATGGCCGAGACGAACAGACCTGATCTGTCGTCGGGCATGTCCTTGAAATACTCGGCGAACAGGTTCTCGACGATCATGCGGTGCACCGCATCGTCCCCCTGCATCAGTTCGTACAGAACCGGATAATCGCGGGCCAGATGCATGGCCGCGCTGCGCACCGGCATGACATATTCGTAGAGGTCGGTAGCACGCTCGGAAAAAGCCACGACGCGCTCTTCCATGCTCCACTGTGAGGGATCACGGCGGGGGAAGCGGCGGAACGCCTCTTCGCGCTGGATCTGGTAGGCCGCCGTCAGCAGCTCGCTCACATCCGAATAGTGACGGAAAACTGAGCGGCGCGACACGCCTGCACGATCGGCGACGGCATCCGTCGTCGGCATAGCCCCGGTTTCACGCACCAGTTCCAGCATCGCCATCGCAATCACGGCGCGGCTGCGCTCGCTGCGAAGATGGCGGCCGTCCGGCATTTGCTTGGCCTGCGTTTCGTGCTGCATTTTCAAACCAGTACTAAGTTACCGAAGCCAAAGTCGTCCCACTGAGCATCCTCGCGCGAACGCACAGGCTGCCGATAAAAACCCCTCGCAGATGATGGACAGGACCATCTTCGGACGAGGGGATCGATACGCGCCGGGAAATGACAGGCTCACTGCTGATTTACTGCGCAATTGAGTCAGCCATTTCCAGCGATATTGCTACCTCTACGGGTTATTACGTAAACCTATAAGGGCATATCAAGAGTCACATTGGGCCAGTCGCCGGATATTTACGATTAAAAAAGCGTCAAATTCCCGAGTTTGCGCCCAATTGTCGCAAGTATTTGAGCTTTACGTTACGTAAGAGGAAGGCGTTGTTTTTATATTCAGAAATCTTAGTCACTAATAACATCTTCGAAAACTAATCGGAGTTCATGACAGTAATGAAACCTATAGCTGTTATGGCCGCGCTTATAGTTGCAACTTGTCCCGCGACCGCAGCCGTTTCACAGTCGAGCCTCGGCTGGGGCTCGGGCGAGCAACTGCTTGATGAATACGTCGCCTATATCGGGCGCAACGATGTGAGATCGTCCGAAAGGCGTCCGCCTGACCGAGGCCTGGCAAGTGATCCGCCAGGACCGCGCCAACTACCACCGCTTCAACATTCGTGATCGCGGAGATCAGGGCGACGGCTTCTTCGCCAACGCCAACAATCGCGCCGCTATGGAGCGCATGGTCCGCGACGGACGCATGTCCCCCAGCGCCGCCCGCGCCGTCGTTCAGGGCGATGTCTGGATCAAAGTGCGCATCTACGGTCGAAACGGTCGCGGTCAAAGCGTCGAAGTCACCGTCAACTGACGGCGGCTTGGGCGTACCGACACCACGACCAACTCATTTGCGAAGAAATGGCGCACCCGACAGGATTCGAACCTGTGGCCTTTGCCTTCGGAGGGCAACGCTCTATCCAGCTGAGCTACGGGTGCGGCTTCGGCGCGAGGCCGGAATGGCGGGTGTTACAGCAAGGCGGGGGCGGCCTCAACCCTGAACGTGAAGCCTGCCATTCGCCCTGTGCATCAACCGCTTACTGGGCGGTCATACCGCCGTCGATTTTGAATTCGGAACCGGTGACAAAACGGCTCTCGTCCGAGGCAAGGTAAAGCATGCAGTAGGCAACATCGTCAGGATCGCCGATCCGCTTGAGCGGGATACCGCGCGCCAGCCTGTCGTGCGCCACCTCGGCCGAGCCGCCTGCCATTGCGATGAACGGATCAAGGATGGGCGTATTGATGAACACCGGGTGCACCGAGTTAGCGCGCACGGTTCCACCGGCCTTGGCGCATTCCAGCGCGACCGTCTTGGTATAGAGCCAGACGGCAGCCTTGGTCGCGTTGTAAGCGCCCATGCCCGGCGCTGCGGCCAACCCTGCGATGGACGAGATATTGATGATGCTCGCCGACGGCGCAGCCTTCAGGTGAGGCAAGGCATGCTTACAGCCCAGCATGACGGACTCGATATTGACGGCCTGGACCTTGCGCCAGTTTTCAAGCGTGTCCTGTTCGGCGAAAACAAGCTGACCGCCAATTCCGGCGTTGTTCACCAGCACCGACAGCCCGCCCATATCGGCAGCAGCAGCGGCAACAACAGTTTGCCAGTCCGCCTCGCTGGTCACGTCGTGCTTGTAGGCAAAAGCACTGCCGGGGAAGCGGGCATTCAACTCATCGGCCAGTGCGCGGACACCCTCGAGGTTCAGGTCGCTGAGGGCCACCTTTGCTCCTTCCTCCACCAACCGGCGAGCCATGGCTTGACCCAGCCCGCCTGCGGCTCCGGTGATGAGAGCTGCCTTGCCCTCAACGCGGCCCCGACGGCTCATTTCGCCAGCCCCTCGGCCGCAGCGTCGATAAAGTTCGCCAGATCGATATCGCGCTGTGTGACACCGCCCGCATCATGCGTGGTCAGCACAATATCCACGCGGTTCCAGACGTTTGACCATTCCGGATGGTGCTGGACGGCTTCGGCCTGAATAGCGACGCGGGTCATGAACCCGAAGGCAGCGTTGAAATCAGCAAACTCCAGTACACGGCGAATAGCCGGACGGGCGTCATCGGCCTTGTGCCAGTGTGGCAGTCCTGCCAGCGCCGCCTCGACTTCGATTTGCTGCGGAATATTCGCCATGGAACCGTCTCTCCCCTCGAGGTTTTGCCTAGGCGTAACCCGCCCTACCCACAGCCGACAAGCCACTCCCGTATGCAAACACGCGCATAGGCGGATGACGCGACGCAATACAGGCGCTAAACCCTAGACCATGACCTCCTCAGACGCGGCATCGCCCCGGTTAGAAGCTACCCCCTCGGGTAAGACATCCTCCTTTGGTTTCCGCGACGTTGACGCGCGCGAAAAGGTAAAGATGGTGCGCGGCGTGTTCGACTCCGTCGCGTCCAACTATGACTTGATGAACGACCTGATGAGTGCTGGCGTGCACCGCATCTGGAAAGATGCCGCCGCGTCCAAACTCAACGCCCGTCCGGGGGAAGTCATTCTCGACGTGGCCGGTGGTACCGGCGACATGGCCCGCCGCTATTCAAAGATGGCCCGCGCGGCACAGGAGCGTCGCGGCGGTGACGACGCCAAGGTCATCGTGCTGGACTACAACGCCGAGATGATCCTCGCGGGCGTGCACAAGGGCGGCGAGCCGGAAATGGTCTGGAGCGTCGGTGACGCCATGAGCCTGCCGCTGCCAGACGCCTCGGTCGATGCCTATTCGATCAGCTTTGGCATCCGGAACGTGGCCGATATTCCGGTCGCCCTGAAGGAAGCCCGCCGTGTGCTGAAGCCCGGTGGCCGCTTCATGTGCCTGGAGTTCTCGCGCCCGACCACGGCAGTGATGCGCAAGGCCTACGATGCATGGTCGTTCAACGCCATTCCGCGGATCGGCGAACTGGTCGCCAAGGACCGCGACAGCTATCAGTATCTGGTGGAATCGATCCGTCGCTTCCCTGACCAGAACACCTTCAAGGCCATGATCGAGGACGCCGGTTTCAGCCGCGTGACCGTCACCAATCTGACCGGTGGCGTGGCCGCTATTCACCACGGGTGGGCGATCTGAGCCGGTTGCGTTTCAAGACCCCGCCGCCCTCTCCTGAACTGGTGCGGATCAAATCTCCGGTGCGTTCGGCGTTTCGCCTGATCCACTGGGGTTGGGTTCTGGCACGTCACGATGCCCTGATCCCGCGCGAGGCGACCCCGCTCCTGCCCGCATGGAGCCGGCCGTTTGCAGGTCTGGTTCAGGCGTTCGCAAGCCGCAAGCTGCGCGCCGGCCGCCCCGGCCAGCGCGTCGGTGCCGCGTGCGAGCAGCTAGGTCCGGTCGCGATCAAACTGGGGCAGGTACTGGCGACGCGCGCCGATATTTTCGGCCTGCAGTTCGCGCAAGACCTCGGCCACCTGAAGGACAAACTGCCGCCCTTCCCCGTCGAGCAGGCCCGCCGCGAGATCGAGCGATCCATCGGCCGTCCGGTCGACAGCCTTTATACTGAACTTGGGCCTGCAGTCGGGGCCGCTTCGCTGGCTCAGGCGCATCCGGCCTATCTGGCCGATGGCCGCAAGGTCGCCGTCAAGGTTCTGCGCCCGGGCATTGAGCGCAAGGTGGCACAAGGGCTGGATGCCATGCGTCTGGGCGCAGGCGTGGTCAACCGTCTGGTAGAGCCCGCCCGCCGTCTGGAACCGCGCGCCTTTGTCGAGATCATCGCCCGTTCGCTGCAACTCGAATTGGATATGCGTCTCGAGGCCGCTGCGGCGTCCGAGCTAGCCGAGGTGATGGCCAAGGACGGCTATATGGCCGCGCCGGGTGTCATCTGGGATGGCGTGGGCAAGCGCGTGCTGACGCTGGAATGGGCCGAAGGTCTGCCCATGACCGACCCGTCCATGGCGACCCTGCCCGAAGCCGACCGCAACATTCTGGCGGACAAGGTGGTGCGGGCGTTTCTGGTTCAGGCTTTGGACCACGGCGTGTTCCATGCCGACCTGCACGAGGGCAATCTGTTCGCCGACCGCTCGGACAAGGTCACGGCCATTGATTTCGGCATTGTGGGCCGCCTTGGTCCTGCAGAGCGTCGCTACCTCGCGGAAATCCTCTGGGGCTTTATCAGCCGCGACTACGACCGCATCTCACGTATCCACTTTGCTGCAGGCTATGTACCGCCGCACCATTCTGTGGAAACGTTCGCGCAGGCCCTGCGTGCCGTCGGCGAGCCGGTGATCGGCCGTGCCGCCTCGCAGGTGTCGATGGGACGCTTGCTGGGTCAGCTGTTCGAGATCACCGCCCTGTTCGACATGCACCTGCGCCCCGAACTGGTGCTGCTGCAAAAGACCATGGTGTCGGTCGAGGGCGTCGCGCGCCGTCTGAACCCCGATCACGACCTGTGGGAAGCCGCCAAACCCGTGGTCGAACGCTGGATCCGTCGTGAACTGGGTGTGCAGGCACAAGCCAAGGAAATCGTGGAAGAAGCCCGCGACACGCTGAAAGCTTTGTCTGATTTTGCGCAGAACCCTCCGCAGTCCCAGACGTTGATTGTCGAGCGTTCGCAGACGCCTGCTTGGGTTATTGTGGCGGCAACCGTTTCGGTGTGCGCCTCCGCGACCGCCTTGATCTTGACGCTTTGGCCCAATCTTCTGGGCTGATCACTGGGCCCCTTAGGGGGCTGTGAAGGAGCCTCCCATGAAGACCATCGCCATTTCTCTGGGCCTGACGGCCACCCTTCTCGCCTCGTCGGCACTGGCACAAAATGCTCAGCCGACAGCACCTGTGGCGACCGATCGCCCGGCGGCAGCCGCGACCTTGCCCAACGCCTTCTCGGGTCAGGA
>NZ_JSYD01000027.1:0-24752 GCF_054824005.1 Brevundimonas sp. GN22
CATTGGCCGCCTTGTCCATGTCCATGAAGCTGGACGGGTCCGGAAACAGAGCCCTCAAGGTCGGGTTCAGGAAATGCGGTCCGTCGTCCGCCGCGACCTCGCGCGAGGCCAACGCCCGCGACAGAGCCTCGCCCAACCCCAGAGTTTGCATATGAGCGCGTGTTATCGTCGGATCGGCCGGTCGCATACGCCAGTTGCGGCCCGACATGGATCGGCTGAAACCGAGAAACGGTTGCGGGGTCAGGTCATCCGCCATTGCGGTCTTTCATTTCCTCGAACGAGTGGCCACCCGCAAGGTGGCATCAGCATCGCAAGGCGACGCTGATTCTAGGGTGAACATAAGAAGACGACAAAGTCGGTCGCAGTCCGCTTTAGCGCAGCGGACGATCTACCGGTGGCGGTGCCTTGGCCCGTTGCCGCAGCGATTGAGCGAACGCTTCGATTTCAGCGGGCGTGCTGAGGGTCGGTATTTCCACACGATCTTGGGCGATACGCTGACGCAACGAAGCCGCATACTGCTCGGCGTCGTCATCGAGCGTCCAGTCGATGGCGCTGATTTGACGGTTTAAACCCGCCTGCGATTGTTCGAGCTGGTTTACGGCCGTACGCACATAGGCGGGCGTCGGCACATTCACGGGCGCAGGTGGAAAGTCTTCCAAACGCGGATAGTCACGCTTTTGCGCCACTTTTTGCTCGATCTCGGCGACCAGTGGCGAGGACGGATCCGTCGGCGGATTCGTGGCACAGGCCGACACTGCGCCGCAAACTGCGACAACAGCGATCGACCGAAGCGAGAATTTCACAAGATACGCGTTCATTTCACCTACCTACATATGCCAACATGCGGCTGTGAGAAAGGCGCGAGACTGCTTGGCGCCTCCGGGAGGACGGGTAATGGCTAAAGCTGCAACACCGACCACGCGTAAAAAGGCTGCGCCAAAACGCAGTTCCAAGCCCGCTGTGGGCACGCCAGAGGGCCAGACCCAAGCCCCCTCGCCGGAAGAAGCCGCCGACCAACGCCAGCCCCAAGGACTGGGGCAGGACCACATCCAACAGATCGAGCAGTTGTCGCTCAATCTGGCCAAGGCGGCGATGCTGGCCCAGTCCGCTGTAGCCGAAGCCGCCCTCACCCAAGCCGATCGTCCAGCAGCGCTCAGCGCCGATCCCTTCAATGTCACCCCCGCCATGGGGGCGGTGATGACCAGTCTGGCCGCCAAGCCGGAAAAACTGTTCCAGGCCCAGGCAGACCTGTTCAATCGTTACATGGGGCTTTGGTCCTCGGCGACCCGTCGGGCATGGGGTCAGGAAGACGAGACGCCCCCCGCAACCGACAAACGGTTCCGCGACCCTGCGTGGTCCGAGAACCCGCTGTTCGATATGATGCGCCAGTCGTATCTTACCACATCCGACTGGATGAATAACCTTGTCGCCAGCGCCGAGGACATTGATCCCAAGGTCAAACGCCAGGCCCAGTTCTTTACCCGCCTGCTGACCGATGCCCTGTCGCCGGCCAACTTTCTCGCCTCCAATCCGGTGGCCCTCAAGGCCCTGACGGAAACCAATGGCGAGTCGTTGGTGCGCGGCATGCAGAACTTCGCCTCGGATCTGGAGCGCGGGCGCGGACGGCTCTCTATCCGCCAGACTGACGACAGCAACTTCAAGGTCGGAGAGACGGTCGCCACCACTCCGGGTCAGGTGGTTTGGCGCGATGAACTGTTCGAGCTGCTGCAATACGCGCCTACAACCGAGCAGCAGCACTCCATTCCGCTGCTGATTTTCCCGCCCTGGATCAATAAATTCTACATTCTGGATCTGCAGCCGTCGAACTCGATGGTCCGCTGGCTGACCGCTCAGGGCTTCTCTGTATTCATCTGCTCGTGGGTCAATCCGGACAAGGACAAGGCCTCGCTGGGCTTTGACGACTATCTGGAAAAAGGCATCTATCGCGCAATCGAAAAGGTGCTGGAGCAGACGGGTCAAAAGACTACCAACACCGTGGGCTACTGCATCGGCGGAACCTTGCTGGGGGCCGCCTTGGCCCATGCCGCTGCCAATAAGGATACGCGCATCAACAGCGCGACCTTCTTCGCGGCACAGCACGACTTTTCCGAAGCAGGCGATCTGACGCTGTTCACGGACGAGCACTGGCTGGCCGAGATTGAGCGCCAAATGGATGAGGCTGGCGGCGTATTGCCCAGCACGACCATGGCCGAGACCTTCAATGCATTGCGCAGCAATGACCTGATCTGGTCGTTCTTTGTATCCAACTATCTGATGGGCAAATCCCCGCAGGCCTTTGACCTGCTGGCGTGGAACTCCGATCAGACGCGGATGCCAAAGGCGCTTCATCTGGCCTATCTGCGCTTGATGTACGGGCAGAACTCGCTGGCCAAGGGCGAGCTGACGTTGAAGGGGACGCCTATCAAGCTGGATCAGGTAAAAATCCCGCTTTATTTCCAGGCCAGCCGCGAAGATCACATCGCTCCTATGCGCTCGGTCTACCGGTCGGCCAAACTGTTTGGCGGCCCAGTCACCTTTACGTTGGCGGGATCGGGTCACATCGCCGGGGTCATCAACCACCCCGACGCTGTGAAATATCAGCACTGGACCAACAGTGCCCTTCCCGAAACGGTCGAAGAATGGCAAGCCGACGCCGAAGCACACCCAGGCAGTTGGTGGCCACACTGGGCCAATTGGCTGGCGGGTCACTCTGGAAAAATGGTCACCGCGCGTGATCCGCAAAAGGGGCCCCTCGCCCCTCTCGAGCCGGCACCCGGCTCCTACGTTAAGGTAAAGTCTTGATGCGTTTAGAACCCAATGCCCTGCTAGCCGTCACAACGGGTTGCTCGCTGGGCGTTTTGATCGGCAGCGCCGCGATATTCGGTGCGCCCGGCCTGCTGCTGAAATATGTGATCATTGCGGTCATCGTGACGGCCGCCTTCCCGCCGCTCAACGCCATAATGCGCCGTCGCATGGGTCTGCCCACGACTAAAATCATCACGTTGGAATCCGAGCGCTCGGCCATGTGGGCCACGCTGTATCCCGCGATGATTACCCTGCTGGCGATCGTGCCGCTTATTTTCAGCGGACGCGACTATGGCATCCTCATCATCGTGGGTGCCGTCTGGTTCGGCGGAACCATCAGTTCGGCCCTGCTTGAACGAAAAGAGTCCCATTAAAGAATAAAGCGCCGGAGGCTGAACCTCCGGCGCTTTTCTAATGGGTCATCAGCCTCGTGGGCCCGAACTGAAGATACGCGGGCGCGACCGGCGAACCAACCAGAGGTTCAAAGTGGCGATACCAAGCACGAGCGCGGCAATCGCCTGGTGCAGAACACCCAGGGTGATCGGCACCGCGTACATCAGTGTCGCGATACCAAGGATGGCCTGCACCCACACAGCCGCCGCCAGCAGATAGGCCGAAACGCCCGATCCTTCCGCGATACGCCAGCGCCATGCATTGACGGCGTAAAGCGTCACCGCGGCCAACAGGCCATAGGCTACGAGGCGGTGGTTGAACTGGACCAACCCCTGATCATGCAGGAAGGCCAGCCCACCCATGCCCCACTCGACCGGCGGGAACACGGCACCGTTCATCAAAGGCCAGTCGGTATAGACCATGCCGGCCTTGGAGCCTGCGACCAGCGCGCCCAGAAGGCATTGCACGAAGACAAGCACCAGCAATGCCGTTGCACCCATCGTCCAGCCACGCGGCGCGCGGTTGAACTCTTCACCGGACCAAGCTTCGAGAGCAGTCCAGATCAGCGCGGCGAAAATCAGGAACGCCAGCCCAAGGTGCACGGCCAACCGCTCGGGAGCCACATCGACGCGCTCGCTCAAGCCCGAACTGACCATCCACCATCCGATCAGGCCTTGAAGCGCGCCCAGACCCAGCAGGACGACACTGCGCCAGATCAGGCGGCGCGGTATCATGCGCATAACAAGGAAGGCGATGAACGGAATTGCGAACACAGCCCCGATCAGACGCCCGATGACGCGGTGTAGCCACTCCCACCAGAATATCCCCTGGAATTCCTGAAGCGTCATACCAGCGTTGACCAACTGGTACTGCGGAATGGCCTTGTACTTCTCGAAGGCCAACATCCATTGCTCGTGATTCAGCGGCGGAATGGTGCCCATGATGGGCTTCCATTCAGTGATGGACAGACCCGATCCGGTCAGCCGCGTCACACCGCCTACGACCACCATGGCGAACACCATGGCAGCACAAACGAACAACCAGACAGCCACAGCGCGGCTGCGCGTAGATTCACCAAAACGCATCATTCGACGCCTGCTCTTTGCCCCGATATGGAGACCGCCTATCGTCTTACGGTCGTGAGAGGGGTATGCCCCTGACTCGCGGCGATTTCGAGTCGCATTCGTCAGCCTAAGCGTCACGGTTTGTTCAGGAGCACCTTTTTCATGCCGTACATTGAGATGGCCGCAACGGCTGTGGTTGCTGTCGCACTGGCCTGGCTGGCCGATATTGTGACCGGACGACGAGATCTGCCGGGCTTCATCGTGGTCGCCCTGACTGGCGCGGCGGGTGGTGCCTTCCTGACACTGCGCGTCTTTGCCTTGAGCACCATCGATAGCTGGCTATGGCCCATGGGTGCCGCCATCGGTGCCGTTGCCGCCATCGTTCTTTATTTCCTGTTCCGGAAACAACGCTAATGAACCCGCGCCTGAAACGTTTCATCGCCACGGTCGGCGTTCTGGCGTTCCTCACCTTCTGGGTCTGGGGTGCGGTTACGCTGAACGGGTTTCTACCCGACATCTGGTGGGTCGATCTGATCTTCTTCACCGTTGCCGGTATCGGTTGGGGCGTGCCTCTCATTCCCCTTCTGCGTTGGGCTGAGCGGGACTAGGTCATAGGCTTCGCGCTAAGGGCGCGTTTCGAGGCACCTATACATACCCACGGTTGTGGAGTTACAGATCGACATCAATAGCGTAGCTTGAGTTGGTTTCTGACGGGGGGCCATCAGGAGACGTCGATGTCTGCACTCCTACGCGCTGGTTACAGCGATCTACCGCTTCCGCCGATTGATCTGACGAACAAGATCATGGGCGGCCGCAGCATCTATGACGGCACAGTGCGCGGTGTCGGATTGGAATACGGCGATCTTGCCCAACGGATCGAGCAGCATCCGTTGTTCATCGAGGCGTGTCACAACGCCCAGCGCCGCTCGGTCATGCACTATCACCGCACCATGAACCTGTTCCTGCTAATCGCGCTCTATTTCGACAGTTTAGAGAGCAAGGACATTATAGAGTTCGGCTCCTATCGGGGCGGTAGCGCCATCTTCATGGCCACCCTGTTGGCGCGTCTCTATCCGGATGCACGCATTTTTGCCTGCGACACATTCGAAGGCATGCCACCGACCGACAAGGAACTGGATCACCACAGCGCCGGAGATTTTTCCAATTCCGACGAGGCCGAGATCAACGCCTATGCCCGGTCAATCGGGCTAACCAATCTGATCACGGTGAAAGGGCTGGTCGAGGACACTTTCCCTGCGCGGTTCGATCCGAATCACCGGTTTGGGCTGGCGCATATCGACCTCGATATCTACCACCCGATCAAATACATCCAGCACGCCATCTATCCGCAAATCGTGAAGGGCGGATACATGGTCTACGACGACGCGACCGCATCAAGCTGTATTGGCGCGACCCAGGCCGTCGAAGAATGGATCGCGCAGACCGGGGCCCGAAGCGAACAGATCTACCCCCACTTCGTATTTCGCGCACATCTTTAGAGAAGTTACCGGACAGCAAAAAGGGCACCCAAAGGTGCCCTTTTCTATGCCAGTTCCCCGGGAGGAAATGGTCGGAGCGACAGGATTCGAACCTGCGACCCCTTGACCCCCAGTCAAGTGCGCTACCAGGCTGCGCCACGCTCCGATGCGGCTTCGTATAGACGGCCAATCGGCCTACCGCAAACCAAAAAACGGCTTATGAACAATAAGCTGCGCCTAGCGCGAAAGTACCGACGTTAAGCGAGCCTGCGCCGCTTCGATCTGGACCAACACATGGGCCAGACGGCTTCGCGCAGCATCGTCAAGCGGGCGAGCCGATACCACAGCTTCGGACGCGACGTCGGACTGCGCACGCGGCGTGCGCGCCTTCTTTTCTTTGTATAGACGCTCTACCCCTTTGATCGTCATGCCTTCGTCGTGCAGCAGACGACGGATATCCTTCAAAAGTTGGATATCTTCAGGACGATAGAAGCGCCGTCCCCCAGCCCGCTTAACGGGCTGGATGACGTCCAGCTTCCCTTCCCAAAATCTCAGCACGTGCTGAGGAACACCCACCTCGTCGGCGGCTTCGGAAATGGAACGGAAAGCTTGGGGACTCTTGGACAATCTCAATCCTCGACTACGGCGTCGTGGACCCTCGACTTCATGATTTGGGATGCACGGAAGCTGATGACACGGCGCGGGTTAATCGCGGCCGGTTCGCCAGTTTTCGGGTTACGACCCATGCGGGCCCGCTTTTCCCGGACTTGAAACACGCCGAAGCCGGACAGTTTGACCGTCTCGCCGCGCTCAAGGGATTCAACCACTAACTCGAGCGTACGTTCTACTAGACCAGAGCATTCCTGGCGCGAGAGGCCCACTTCTTCGTGGACCGCATCGCACAAGTCTGCTCGGGTGAGGGTGTGCTGTGCCGTCACTTGCGTCTCCCCGTTGATCATCCGGGAATCATACAAAGCCAAAACAGCGAAAAATCAAAGCACTCTTTGCAAAATCACAGGCGGAAGGCGCAAGCGCCCCAGGTCAAACCGCCGCCCATAGCTTCGATTACGATCAAATCACCGCGTTTTATGCGGCCATCCTTGATCGCAGTATCCATAGCGAGCGGAATTGACGCAGCAGACGTGTTTGCGTGCATATCGACGGTGGAGACGACGCGATTCTCGTCCAGGCCAAGACGCTCGCCGACTCCGCGGATGATTCGTTGATTCGCTTGGTGCGGTACGAACCAGTCGATTTCCGGAATGGTGATGCCCGAAGCTTCGGTTGCAGCAACGATCGCTTCGGAAATATTCACCACAGCGTGGCGGAACACCTGATTACCGATCATGCGCAAATGACCCACGGTGCCAGTAGTGGCCGGACCGCCATCCACGTACAAAAGCTCCGACTTCGAGCCGTCGCAACGCAGGGCAAAGCCCAGCACGCCTTGATCTTCCTTGGTTCCAGCCCCTTCACGAGGTTCGAGAACAAACGCCCCTGCCCCGTCGCCGAACAGAACGCAGGTTGTGCGGTCGGACCAGTCCATCAGACGGGTCATTTCCTCGGCTCCAATGACCAGAGCGCACTTCGCGTTGCCACGCGAGATGAAGCCGTCCGCCACGCTCAACGCATAGACGAAGCCCGAGCAAACGGCCTGAACGTCAAATGCGATACCGACCGGAGCGCCCAGCTTGCTCTGGACCAGAGCAGCCGTTGCGGGGAAGGTGCTGTCGGGAGTGGTGGTGGCCACGATGATCAAATCGACGTCCGCAGCGGTCTTGCCCGCATCGGCCAGCGCGCGCTTGGCGGCTTCTACGGCCAGGTCGCTGGTCGGCTGGTCGTCAGCGGCACGGTGGCGCTGACGGATGCCGGTGCGTTCGACAATCCACTCGTCGGACGTGTCGACCGTCTTGCTCAGTTCTTCATTGGTGACGATGGTTTCGGGCAGGAAGGACCCGACCCCCGTGACGGCCGTTCTGATCAAGCTCACTCACCAGACTCCACTTCGGCCGTCGCGACGCTTTCCGCCATCTCGGCCATACGGGCCAGATTGGCACCAACCTTGGTTAGATAATCACTGCGGGCCAGATCAACAGCCACACGGATCGCATTGCCGAAACCTTCAGCGGATGCGCCGCCGTGGCTCTTCACCACCAGACCGTTCAGGCCGAGCAAAGGGCCGCCGTTGACGGTGCTGGGGTCGATCTTGCGCGACATCTGCTTCAGAGCCGGCATGGCGATCAGGGCACCGATCTTGGACTGTAGACCCGACTTCAGCGCGTCTTTCAGAAGCGCACCAATGAAGCGAGCGGTCCCCTCAGCGGTCTTAAGCGCGATATTGCCGGTAAAGCCGTCCGTCACGATGACGTCCACCGTACCCTTGGCAATGTCGTCACCTTCGACGAAGCCGTGATAGTTGATCGGCAGATGGCCCGTACGAAGCATGGCATGGGCTTCACGCACTTCGTCGTGACCCTTCATTTCTTCGGAGCCGACGTTAAGAACACCGACCGTCGGGTTCTTGGTGCCATGCACCGCCGATTGGAACGCCTCGCCCATAATGGCGAACTCGACCAATTGCTTCGCGTCACTGCCGATATTGGCACCCACGTCCAGAACCGACGTCGTGCCGCGCAACGTAGGCCACGAAGCCACGATGGCCGGACGTTCAAGGCCCGTTGATTGCATACGCAGCTGCAGTTTCGAGATTGCCATCAGCGCGCCGGTATTACCCGCCGACACGACTGCTGCCGCTTCTCCAGTTTTAACGGCCTCGATTGCATTCCACAGGCTGGAGCCTTTACCGCGACGCATGGCCGTTGCCGGCTTTTCATCCATGGCCACCACCTTGTCGGTATGGCGAATGGTGATCTGCGCGTCGGTCAGGCCGTTCTTGGCCATCTCGGCCAGAATTGCGGCCTCGTCACCATGCAACAGGAAGTGGACGCCCTCGCCGCCATAGCGGGCGCGGTAGGCTTTGACGCCACCAACAACGACCGAGGGGCCGTGATCGCCACCCATGGCGTCTAGAGAAATCAGGGTCGAGGATGCCAAAATCGTCGGGTCTCCGGCACCGCATTTCGCGGTGGATACTGGGGGATTGCGCACAAATGTCGCAGGATTGGATGCTACCAAGGCGACGCTAGGTCAACCTTCGCTCTTGTCTTTCAATGCTTTCAACGCCGCAAACGGCGAGATTTCTACCGGCTCGGGCGGCTGCACGAACACGGCACCGTCTTTGCGCGGGAACGGATCAAGCGACAGGAAAAGCTGCTCTACAGCGTATTGGCCCAGATCGATCTTGCCATCCTCGACTTCGTCGGGAAACTCGTCGTCGAGTTCGATATCAATCTCACCGTCCTCGTCGGGTTCTTCTTCGGTTATCTCGACCAGATTGACGACGAAGTTCCGATCGATGCTGACCGGAATAGGCTCCAGCGTCAGACCACAGCTCTGCACAGCCTCTGCAACCACGCGGCCCGTCATGCGCCAGCCCGATACGGTCGGGGTTACGGATACGTCAGCGGTAAAGCTGTCCAGCGACGCCAGACTCAGCGCCTTGGCAATCTTGGTACGCTGCGCGGCATCCGGCTCAAGGGTGCGGGTCAGGCCCGCGCCGATCTGATGAAGGCGGAGGGGTTCGCTGTAAGGGAGAGGAATCTCGTTCATTCGCTAATTTGCGCCCATTTGGGTTGGCGTTCAATCTCGGCAATCGTCTGGGTGGCCAAGGCTTCGTGGCTGGCGAAGGCATAACGGGCCAAAGCCTCACCCTGCTCCACATCGGACGTTTCATAGACGTTACGTGCGATCGACGCAGTCATGCCCGCCACGTCATTATCGGTAAGCGCCTTTTCGTAGCTGGCCATACGACCATAAAGCGCCTCGCCGAGCTTACGCATCTTCTTACCTACCGAAACATCGCCGACGCCAAGCTCGCGCAGAACATTGTCGAGGGCCGATACATATTGATCGAACATGGCCTGCGCCAGGTCCGCCCCGCGCTGACCGTCATGGCGCATGCGGACGAAAAGCAGCAGGACATGGAGGGTATAAAGCTCGAATCTGGCATCGATGCGGTCGGCCACGCCCAGATCGGTATAGAAGGCCGGCTGGCGAGCCTGCTCCACGGCCAGCGAATAGAGGTCTAGCGCCTCACGATGGACAGGTTTGGCTTTGAATAGTGATTTGAACATATTATTTCACGACCCTCTTTACTCCGCGACGTTGCACTAAGGCGCTACGGACGCTAGGTCAAAGAGCTCGTTTCGCAGAGGCCCATCGCAGATGCTCCGCACTAAGTCGCTTCTCGCCGTCATTTCCTTGACTGTCCTTACCGCTGCCTGCGCCCCGCGCATCACGACTCAGGGCTTTCAGGTAATCGATAATAAGCCGGACGACATCGTCGTTGGTACCGACACGCGCGAGACTGTGCTGTCCAAGTTGGGCTCGCCCTCGACCTCGTCGACGTTCGAATCAGAAAACGTCTGGTACTACGTCACCCAGGTGACCGAGCGTTACACCTACTCGACGCCTAAGGTGACCCAGCGCAACATCACCGAGATCACCTTCAACGAAGGCACCGGCGTTGTTGCGGCGGTTCGCAACGTGGATCTGGATGACGGTCTGCAGATCGCGATGATCAAGCGCGAGACCCCGACCCGTGGACGCTCGCTGACCATCCTCGAGCAGCTGCTGGGTAACGTGGGCCGTGGCCAACTGCCGCGAACCGACGAAGACGTGCCGGGCCAACAGCGCCGCGACTAAGGCTTAGGGCACTCTCAAAAGATCAAGGCTCCGATTTTATCGGGGCCTTTTCTTTGCGCGAAATCTCAGACCGGATTGCGCACACGCATGCGAGGGGTCTGTCTAACAACCTCGACCCGCAGCACGCTTCCGCGTCCAAGCTGGGTGTTGGCGATTTGCATCACCGCTGCGGCCAAGGCCCGCTCGTCCAGCCGGTTCCAGTTCCGCGCTTCACCAAGCGACCGCCGATGTCCCTCGCGGATCAGTGCGTCGCGGATCGCTGTATTCTTGGCGCGTGCCTGTTCCGGAGCCATACCGGGCTTCAAATGAAGCTTCATCTCGACAAAGACGTGGTTTCGCACCCGCCCGTCCGCGATGATCGGCAGACCGACACCGGTCAAGGTTACCCAAGCGGCCTCGGGCGGGGCAGCCGCCTCAGGTGAAGCGGTCAACGCCGCGGTCGGCGCAGCGGCCAGTATCAGAGTAAGGGCGGCGAGAGATCGAACAAGCATGCCGCGAACGTACAGCTTAGCCGTTAGCAACTGATTGCCTCAGTCGTGGGAATAGCCTGTCACTTCGGGCGTTATGTCCTGACCGCGATAACGCACGACCAGCCCCTCGCCCGCCACAACCGAGCCAATACGGGTCAGGCGCACATGACGGCGCTCGGCCTCCCGACGCAGCGCCTCTTCGGTGGAAGCCGATGCGGTGAAGAGAATTTGGTAGTCATCACCACCCGACGCCAACTGTTCCAGCGCCGCCTGCTCATCAACCCGTCCATCAAACCACGCGTCCGCAGCAGCAGAGCGCGGCGTCACCTCGAGGTCGAGAACAACGGAGCAGCCACTGGCCGCGGCGATGCGACCTGCGTCGGCCATCAACCCATCCGAGACATCGGCACTGGCACTGGCCGACTTCAGGATCACCTCGGCAAAGTCGGTTTGGGGCATGGGCGTGCGATAGACCCGCTGTAGATACTCGAGCCGGTCCTGCGCCAGATTGAGCGTGCCCTGACAGGCCTGAAGCCCCAGCCAGCCGTCGCCGATCGCTCCCGTGACAAACACAGCGTCGCCGGGACGCGCGCCGCCGCGATGCACAGCCCTGCCTGCGGGCACCCAGCCCAGCATCGTCACCGAAAATGACAACGGACCGGGGGTGCGGACCGTGTCGCCGCCTATGAGTTGAATGTCGAAAAGCGCCTGATCGCGTCGCAGCCCTGCGACAAACAGTTCGCGCTCCGGCCAGCCGCATCGTTCCGACCAATGACAGGCCAGCAGATAGCCAAATGGCACCGCACCCTTGGCCGCGATGTCGGACAGGTTCACGCGAAGCAGCTTTTGCGCCACTTCGTCCAACGGGTCTTCAGGAAGGAAGTGGACCCCTTCGACCAAGGCGTCCTTGGTGAGGATCAAGTCAAATCCCGAGCGGGACGGAAGGGCAGCGACGTCGTCAGCCAGCCCCCTCGCCCACTCGGGATGGGCCAGCGGCTTCAACAGCCGCTGAATCGTCTCGAATTCGCCTACAACGTCAATCGCGGGCATCGCGAGCCACAGCGTCCAGCGCTGCGTTCACGAACTTGGCCTCTGCATCGTCGAAGAAGGCCTTAGCCAGCTCGACATACTCGTCGATGACGATTTCCAGTGGCACTTCGGATTTGTGCTTCAGTTCCCACGTGCCGCAACGCAGCAGCGCACGAACGGTCGAGTCCAGACGCTCCATGCGCCAGTTCGACGCCAGATGCGCCTTCACCAGCGTGTCGATAGCGGCCTGATCCTCAACCACACCGCGTACGATGTCCGCGAAGTAGTCTTCGTCGGCTTCAGCCAGCGTTTGACCCTCGATATCACCATCGAAGCGGAAGTTGCGGAACTCGCGGACCACCTTCTCGACCGGCTCGCCGACCAGTTCCATCTGGTACAGCGCCTGAACGGCAGCCAGACGGGACACGGTACGGGCGCGGCGCTGACGGCTGGTCAGTTGCGGTTCGGCATTTGCCTTATCCGCCTCGGCCAGTTGGGCCATGACTTCGGCAACGGTTGCGGGTTTGGGGGCGTCCGTCACGAAGCCAGTCCTTTGGTTAGTCGTTTACGCAGGTTGATTAGGTCCAGGCAGGCACGGGCTGCAAAGCCGCCCTTATCTGCTTCCGAACGCTTGGCGCGGTGCCAGGCTTGATCTTCGTCTTCGGTCGTCAGAATACCGTTACCAATGGCCAGGCCCTTGAGGCCCAACTCCATGATACCGGCGGCCGATTGGTCGGCGACGATCTCGAAGTGGTAGGTTTCACCACGAATGATGGTGCCCAGCGCGACATAGCCGTCATAGCGCGGTGCGGTCGGCAGTTTACCTGCCTCATTAGCCATGGCGATTACAGTCGGGATTTCGAGTGCGCCCGGTACGGTAACAACGTCAAATTCGACGCCTTGCGAACGCAGAGCATCGGTTGCGCCGTCCAGCAGCGCATCAGCGAGATCGTCGTAGAAGCGTGCCTCGACAATGAGGACGCGATAAGGATCGGTCAGGATTGGTCTTCTCCGTCCATATCGCACCAGCCGACAATACGAAGGCCGTAGCCATCGAGCGCCGTCGGGTTGGGGCGGTTGGAACTCATAACAGTCATGTCGCGCACGCCCAGATCCAGCAAGATCTGCGCGCCCACGCCGTAATTTTTAAGGGCTCTATCAGCTGCCGCAGGTTGGTCGCCACCGACCAGACGCTCCGAAAGCCTGTGAAGGCCCGGATCGCGCAAAAATACGGCAACGGCAGGGCCGTTGTGCTCGCTCATAGCCTTAAGTGCGCGCGGGATATAGTCCTGACGCGCCTCGATATGGCCAAGCAGATCGGCTGCAAAGTCGATCTGGTGCATGCGAACACGGGTCACCGTGTCGGGGTTGATCTCGCCCTTGATCAGAGCGACATGCTCGTGGCCTTCGATGGTATTGCGATAGACCACCATGCGGAACGTACCGCCATAGATACTTTCGAACGGAGTATCCAGCGTGCGCTCGACGAAGCGTTCGGTTCGGCGGCGATAGGCGATCAGGTCGGCAATCGTACCGATCTTGAGCCCGTGCTTTTGTGCAAAGGCGACCAAGTCCGGCATGCGGGCCATGGTGCCGTCGTCGTTCATGATCTCGCAGATCACGCCTGCGGGGATCAGGCCAGCCATACGGCTAATGTCTACCGCAGCTTCGGTGTGACCGGTGCGAACCAGCACGCCACCCTCACGCGCGACCAGCGGGAAGATGTGACCGGGCGAGACGATGTCGTCGGCACCCTTGGTCGGATCGGCAGCTACTTGAACAGTACGCGCACGGTCAGCCGCCGAGATACCGGTCGTGACGCCTTCCTTCGCCTCGATAGAGACCGTGAAAGCCGTGCCCATGCTCTCGCGGTTTTCCGCAGCCATCGGCGGCAGGCGAAGCTGCTTGGCGCGTTCAGCCGTAACCGCCAAACAAATCAGGCCACGCGCGTGCTTGGCCATGAAGTTGATCTGGTCCGGCGTCGCGAACTGGGCCGGAATGATCACGTCGCCTTCGTTCTCGCGGTCTTCCGCATCCACGAGGATGTACGGACGGCCGTTACGGGCGTCGTCGATGATGTCTTCGATCGGGCTGATCGGGCTGTCGGGGATGGCGGACGTCAGTTGCATTATGCAGTCTCCTGCCACCGCGCGAGGTATCGCGCCAGCATATCAATCTCCAGATTGACCTTATCCCCTACCTTTAGCGTACCCAAGGTGGTCGCTTCCCAGGTGTGGGGGATGATGTTGACGCCGAATTCCTGGCCTTCGACCTCGTTCACGGTTAGCGAAGCGCCGTCGACCGTGATCGAACCTTTGGCCGCGATGAAGCGGTGCAGCGGGGCCGGAGCCTCGAAGCGGATACGGTGCGAGCCGTTCTCCGGCGTGATCGACACAACCGTGCCCAGACCGTCGACGTGGCCCGACACGATGTGACCACCTAGTTCCGAACCCAGGGTCGCCGCACGTTCCAGATTAATGCGC
This sequence comes from Brevundimonas sp. GN22, assembly GCF_054824005.1. Classification (NCBI taxonomy): domain Bacteria; kingdom Pseudomonadati; phylum Pseudomonadota; class Alphaproteobacteria; order Caulobacterales; family Caulobacteraceae; genus Brevundimonas; species Brevundimonas sp. GN22. The sequence continues at coordinate 14,487 of NZ_JSYD01000027.1, forward strand.
GAGCCTTCAGCCAACTCGCCCAGCTTGGTCTTGGACAGGGTTTCGGCCGAAACCTCGACTGCGAACCAGCCATCGCCTTTTTCTGTCACGGTCAGGCAGCAACCCGCGTGCGAAACCGATGCGCCAAGATCAATCGTCGAGGTGTCCCAGACCGTTTCGATCTCGTAACGCCAGTCGCGTTCCGTGCGGCGGACGTCGCGGACGCGCCCGATATCAGTGACAATGCCTGTGAACATACTTCATGCCTTCTCGTAGCGTTCCCACAGGTCGTCACCCAAAGGCGAAACCGCAAGACGCTTGAACCTTGGCGTATCCGAAAGTCGGTCAAAACCGAGATCAGCTACCGCTGGACGTCCCTCGTGGCCCAGCAGCACCGGAGCTCTGAACCACTCGATTACGTCGACCAGCCCTGCCTTTACAAAGGATGCGGCCACGCGGCCACCGCCTTCGATCAGAACACTGGTAATATTTCTGTCGGCTAGAGCGGCCAATACCGCCGCTGGATCAGGACGCCCCTGCCCGTCTGCCTCTACGCGAACCACCTCGGCATCACCCAGCGCCAAGGGTTCTGCCGTAGTAAGCACCAATGCGCCGGTTAGAACACGCGCATCGACGGGTGTGCGCAGACGGCTATCCAGTACGACACGCAACGGGTCGGGATGCTGTTCATCCGGTACCCGGACATTCAGTTGCGGATTGTCGCATAGCACCGTTTCAACACCGACCATGATGGCCGCATGTGCTGCACGAAGCCGATGGCCTTGCAGGCGCGACTCCGCACCCGTGATCCACTGGCTCTCACCCGACGCCATAGCGATACGGCCGTCCAGAGACGTCGCCAGTTTAAGGGTGACGCGCGGGCGCACTAGTCCAGACCGGAGCGCGGCTTGGCCTCGTCAAAGCCTTCTTCGCCGAGGAATTTGGCGAAGTCGCTGGTGTGACGGAAGTCTTTGTAAACCGAGGCGTAGCGGACATAGGCTACTTCATCGACGCTCTTGAGCGCCTTCATGATGAAGTCGCCCACGACGCTGGACTGGATTTCGGTTTCACCGAGGCTTTCCAACTGGCGCACGATGCGGCTGACCAGTTGTTCGACCTGATCCGGCTGAACCGGGCGTTTACGCAAGGCAATGCCCAACGAGCGTTCCAGCTTGTCCCTATCAAACGGGGTGCGGCGGCCATTCCGTTTCAGAATGACCAATTCACGCAGTTGAACGCGCTCGAAAGTGGTGAAGCGCCCCCCGCATTGCGGGCACGAGCGACGGCGACGGATAGCTGACCCGTCATCCGACGGTCGGCTGTCCTTCACCTGAGTGTCGCCATTTCCACAGAAGGGGCACTTCATTCAAATCAATCCCTTAGCGATAGATCGGGAAGCGATTGGTGAGCTCGCGAACCTGAGCAGCGACCGAGGCGATCACAGCCGGATCGGCTTCATCGCCACCATTCATCGACGAAACGACGTCGGCGATCCAGTGACCGATTTGGCGGAACTCGTCCTCGCCGAAGCCACGGGTCGTGCCAGCCGGCGTGCCCAGACGGATGCCCGAGGTGACGGTGAACGGAGCCGTGTCGAACGGCACGCCGTTCTTGTTGCAGGTCATCAGAGCCTTTTCGAGCTCATGCTCGGTGGCCTTGCCGGTCACGCCCTTCGGACGCAGATCGACCAGCATCAGGTGGCTGTCGGTGCCGCCGGTGACGATGGCCAGACCGCGCTCGATCAGGACTTCCGACAGAGCCTTGGCGTTCTTCACGACTTGCTGGGCATAGAGCTTGAACTCCGGCTTCAGTGCTTCACCGAAGGCCACAGCCTTACCGGCGATGACGTGCTCCAGCGGGCCGCCTTGCAGGCCCGGGAAGACTGCCGAGTTGATCTTCTTACCCAGATCCACGTCGTTCGACAGGATCATACCGCCGCGCGGACCGCGCAGGGTCTTATGGGTCGTGGTGGTGACGACGTGGGCGTGCGGCAGCGGGTCAGGATAAACGCCACCGGCGATCAGACCGGCATAGTGCGCCATGTCGACCATCAGGTAAGCGCCGACGCTATCAGCGATTTCGCGGAAGCGCTTGAAGTCAATCTCGCGCGCATAAGCCGAAGCGCCGGCGAGGATCAGCTTCGGCTTCTCGCGCTCGGCCATTTCGGCAACGTTGTCGTAGTCGATGGTGTGGTCGTCTTCACGGACCTTATAGGTCACCGGACGGAACCACTTGCCCGACTGGTTGGCGGGCGAGCCGTGGGTCAGGTGACCACCACAAGCCAGATCCATGCCGAGGAAGGTGTCGCCCGGCTGCAGCAGGGCGAAGAACACAGCTTGGTTAGCCTGTGCGCCCGAGTGCGGTTGAACGTTCGCGAATTGGGCTCCGAACAGCTTCTTGGCGCGCTCGCGGGCCAGATCTTCGGTGATGTCGACGAACTCGCAGCCACCATAGTAGCGACGACCCGGATAGCCTTCGGCGTATTTGTTGGTCAGGACCGAACCCTGAGCGTCCAGCACCGCCTTCGAGACGATGTTTTCAGAAGCGATCAGCTCGATCTGCTCCTGCTGGCGACCCAGCTCGCTTTGAATGCCGCCGAAAATCTCCGGATCTGCGTCGGCCAGAGATTTGGTGAAATAGGAGTCGTGGGTGAAGGCGGTCACTGTGAGAATCCCGAAGGCTGTGGGGAAAACGGTGCTCCTATCTAGGCCGCGTCGTCTCTAACCACAATATCTAAGGGCAAGGTTGGCACCCTACCCCATTATATCGCGTGCCGAGTACCGTTTGAGCTCCGCCAGTCGGCCAGATCAGCCCGACGTCATAGCCAGCGCACGCCGCAGCTTTGCGATAGCGACACGCTCCACGCCTCTGGGATCGTTGGCCGGGCCCATCGCGCTCACTTCACGGCCTGTGGCGACGTGAACTGCGGAGCATTTCAAATATGTGCCGTTACGAACGAACTCGACGATCACTTCGCCGAGTTCGCCAGTGTTCGTGTTCACGCAGCGACCGGTTGACGCGCGACGTTGCAGTGCGAGAACAGCTTGTCCATCGCGTCGACCAGCTTGTCCATCATGTCGTCGTCATGGTTGGGCGACGGGGTAAAGCGCAGACGCTCGGTCCCCTTGGGCACGGTCGGATAGTTGATCGGCTGAACATAGATGCCGTACTCGTCCAGCAGCATGTCCGAAATCTTCTTGCAGTGGACCGGATTGCCGACCAGCACCGGAACGATGTGGCTCTCCGACGGCATGACCGGAAGGCCTGCAGCGGCGAAACGGTCTTTCAAGGCCTGAGCGCGTTCCTGATGCTGCGCACGCAGTTCAGGATGTGCCTTTAAGTGGCGCACCGACGCCAGTGCACCAGCGGTTAGTGCCGGCGGCAGCGAGGTCGTGAAGATGAAGCCCGAAGCCCACGAGCGCACAGCATCGATAATCACCGCGTCGGCCGCGATATAGCCGCCCATGACGCCGATGGCCTTACCCATGGTGCATTCAATGATGTCGATCTCGGCCAGAACACCGTCGCGCTCGGCCACGCCTGCGCCGGTCGCGCCGTACAGGCCAACCGCATGGACTTCGTCTAGATAGGTCATGGCGTTGTATTTGCGGGCCAGCGCAATGGTCGCCTTCAGGTCAGCAATGTCGCCGTCCATCGAATAGACCGACTCAAACGCGATCAGCTTCGGCGCATCGGCAGGCGCTGCGGCCAGCAGTTCTTCCAGATGCGCCAGATCGTTGTGACGGAAGATGTGACGCGGGCCACCGCCGTGACGAATGCCTTCGATCATCGAAGCATGGTTCAGGGCGTCAGAGAAAATGATCAGGCCCGGCAGGATTTTCTGAAGCGTCGAAAGCGTCGCTTCATTGCCAACGTAACCCGAGGTGAAAAGAAGCGCGGCTTCCTTCTGGTGCCAGCTCGCCAGTTCAGCTTCTAGATCAACAGCCGAACGCGTCGTACCCGAGATGTTGCGGGTGCCACCGGCACCGGCACCAACACTGTCCAGCGCTTCGTGCATAGCCTCCAGAACAACCGGATGCTGGCCCATGCCCAGATAGTCGTTCGAGCACCAGATGACGACGTCTTGTTCGGTGCCATCTTCACGACGGCGTACAGCCTTCGGGAATTCTCCACGCACGCGTTTCAGGTCCGCGAACACGCGATAGCGGCCCTCGGTACGTACCTGCTCTACAGAGTTTTGAAAGGCGGATTTATAGTCGAACAAGACTGCGTTTCTTTTCTTTATAAAGGCGTTAGCTTATTTGCGCTCTTGATAACCGCTTGTCCACGTTAGCGGCAGGACAAAATGACCCAGTTCGACCAACTGATAACGGTTCGCAGCCAAGGTTAGGGAAACAGACCGGATTTCAAGGTGAAAGATGACGTTTCACGCTGTGTTTTGCGTGACAACGTCGATTGCGTTAGCAACCGCGTCTGAGTTCCAAGGACACTACCCATGAGCATTCCTCCCTATCAGCCCGCCGCCTTCCCCTATGCGCGTCCGCGTCGTCTGCGCACGGCACCGTGGGTGCGTCGTCTGGTTGCTGAAACTACGCTCAACCCGTCCGACCTCATCTGGCCGATCGTCGTACATGACGGCGAAGATGACAAAGTCGCCGTACCTTCCATGCCCGGGATGTTCCGACTGTCGCGCAAAGAAGCGGTTAATGCCGCTCTGGAAGCCCGCGATCTGGGCATCCCGATGATCGCCCTGTTCCCCAACATCGCCCACACGCCCAAGGACAATGTTGGCACCGGCGCGACCGATCCGGACGGACTGATCCCGGAAGTGATCCGCGCTATGAAGGATGCGGCTCCTGAAGTCGGCATCATGACCGACGTCGCGCTCGACTGTTACACCGACCACGGCCACGACGGCGTGATGGAAGGCAACAAGATTCTGAACGACGCGACCATCGAGCGTCTGGAAGAGCAAGCCTTCATCCACGCCCACGCCGGCGCGGACGCTGTTGCTCCATCGGACATGATGGACGGCCGCATTCAGGCGATCCGCAATGCGCTGGAGTCCAACGGCTATTCGGACACGATGATCATCGCTTATGCGGCCAAGTTCGCCTCGGCCTTCTACGGGCCGTATCGCGATGCTGTGGGTTCGTCGAAGTCGCTGACCGGCGACAAGAAGACCTATCAGATGGACTTTGCGAACACCGAAGAAGCCCTTCGTGAGGTCGCCATGGACATTTCCGAAGGTGCCGACGCCGTCATCGTCAAACCGGGCATGGCCTATCTGGACATCGTCCAGCGCGTCACCTCGACTTTCCACGTACCGACCTTCGCCTATCAGGTGTCGGGCGAGTACGCGATGTTGCAGGCCGCCATTGCCAATGGCTGGCTGGACGGTGACCGCGTTATTCTGGAAAGCCTGCACGCGTTCAAACGCGCCGGTGCCAGCGGCATCATCAGCTATTTCGCGCCGACCGCAGCGCGCATGATGGGGGCTTAATAGCCCCGTCGCCTACGTGTCAGGCTGTCGGATCGACGGCCTGACCGTATTTGCCCCGGAAATAGGTCAAGGCGTCGCCGGGACGCGTTTCAAAGCCAACCACATGACCTACGATCACCAGATGGTCTCCCATGACGATCCGGTCGTGTGTGACGCAATCCAGTCGGGTCACGGCATTGCGCAATCGCGGAGGTTCGGGGTTTCCGGTCTCGAACTCGGTCTCGGACAACCGCGCCACGCCCCATGCAAAGCGGTCGGACATGGCCTGATCCTCGACCGGCAGGACGTGCACCGCAAACCGGTCCGCCGCTGCGAAGGCATCATGGCGATCGGACTTGATGTCCATGCACCACAGCACCAGCGGCGGGTCGAGCGACACCGATGTGAACGAGTTTACGGTAATGCCCAAGGCACCGTCGACTGTATGCGCGGTCACCACGCACACGCCTGTGGCGAAACCTCCCAGCGCTTGACGATAGGCACGCGGGTCAAACTCGGCGGTATTTTCAGGCAATCCGGTCACGCTCCCTGACTAGGCCGCACGGCTTCACGCGGCAAGTCCAACTGCATAAAGCGCAACCGCTTCTTAACGCCCGCCATGACATTAAGCCTTACAAATAAGGTTAAGGTTGCGGAACTATGGCGCAGAGCGATCGGCCAATTCTGATCAAAAAGGTCAAGAAGGTTCAGGGCGGCGGTCACCACGGTGGCGCGTGGAAGGTGGCCTATGCCGACTTCGTCACCGCCATGATGGCCTTTTTCCTGCTGATGTGGCTGATCAACACGACCGATCCGGAGCAAAAGCGCGGCATTGCCGAATATTTCGCGCCATCGTCCGTGTCTGCGTCCAGCTCCGGTTCGGGGGGTATTCTGGGCGGCACCTCTTTAGGTGACGACGAAGGTGCCAAGGGTGCGGGCTCCAACACCGTAATCGAGCAACTGGCTCCGCCTGCGCCGGAATCGCCGGAGGCCGCCGGTCAATCGTCCGATCTGGCCTCCGCCAGCGAAGCGGCGCTTCGGGCCGAGATTGCCCGCCGCGAGGCCGCCGACTTTGCCAGCGCCGCCGAATCCTTGCGCCAAGCCATGCAGTCGATGCCGGAACTGGCCGAACTGTCCAAACAGTTGATCATCGACCAGACCCCCGAAGGCCTGCGTATCCAACTGGTGGACCAGGAAGGCCGTTCGATGTTCGAGAACGGCTCGGCTCGCCCCAATGCGCGGGCTCAAACCCTGCTTCGTGCTGTGGCCCGTGTGATCAACCGCCTACCGAACCGGATTACCATTTCGGGCCACACCAGCGCCGTGGCAGGCTCCAACCGCGCCAGCGCCGCCGGTGACTGGCCGCTGTCCGCCAGCCGGGCTGACGCCTCGCGCCAGATCCTGCAGTCGTCGGGCGTAAATACCGACCGCATTTATTCGGTTGCGGGCAAGGCAGGCTCAGACCCGCTTTATCCGGATGATCCCTCGCTGGCCGGAAACCGTCGCATCGCCATCGTGCTGCTGCGTGAAGCGCCTGTTCTTCCTCGCGATACAAGCCTCTAGGATGATGCTGCCCCCTTGCGAAATCTTCGTCGGGGGGCGCAGTATCTTTCCATGACCGAGCACGTCTCCACGCGTCAGTTGAAATTCTATGTGACGGCCGAAGCGCCCTGCCCCTATCTGGCAGGAAAGATGGAGAAGAAGGTCTTCGTCCATCTGCCCTATGCCGATGGCGCAGCGGTCAACGACGCCCTCTCCCACGCCGGTTTCCGGCGCAGCCAGAACATTGCCTATCGACCATCGTGCGAGACTTGCGCGGCCTGTGTATCGGTCCGTATTCCGGTCCACGCCTATGTGATGAACCGCACTGACCGGAAGGTGCGAAACCGCAATCAGGACCTTGTTCGCCGTGTGGTCGATCCGATTGCCACGGCCGAGCAGTATGACCTGCTGAAGGCCTATCTCGCGGCCCGCCACCCCGGCGGCGGCATGAACGAGATGAGCGAGAGCGACTTTGTCACCATGGTTGAGGACAGCAGTGTCCGCACGCACGTGGTCGAATACCGGCTCCCAGAGGCAGAAGGCGAGCGAGGTCGCCTTGTCGGCTTTGCCATCATCGACCTGCTAGCTGATGGCCTGTCCATGGTTTACAGCGCCTATGATCCAGAACTGCCCAATCGCAGCCTTGGACGGTTCATCGTGCTGGATCATTTGCATCAGTCCAGCGCGGTGGCCCTGCCCTACCTTTATCTCGGCTATTGGGTGAAGGGCGCACCGACAATGGACTATAAGGCGCAATACCAACCGCTGGAGGGTCTGACCCTCTTTGGCTGGCAAACGCTCCAGATCGACTAGGTCGTCGGCACGGCAGTCGCGAGGCCGGTCTGGTACGGGTCGTAGTCGCGTCCACCCGAAAACTCGATCAAGGCAGCAACCCGGCGTTCGATCGGGGGATGGGTCGCGAACAAGCCCGCAAACCCGCTTTTATCGGTCGTGTTGTCCAAAAACATGCCGCGCAGTTCCTCGGGTGCTTCGATAGCAGAATGGCCGGAGACCTTTCGCAGGGCCGAGATCATCGCGTCGGGATTTTTCGTCAGTTCCACCGCGCCGGCATCCGCCACATACTCCCGCGTGCGCGACAGCGACATACGGATCAAAAACGCCAGCCCGTATCCCACCACACCGATCGCCAGACCAATCAGCATCAAGGGGGCCGCGTTCTTCCCCCGACCGCCACCGCGCGACCTGAACAGACCGCGAAATATCAATTCGGCCACAACGCTGATGATCCCCGCAAAAATCGACGCAATGACCATGGTGCGCACATCACGGTTCAATATGTGCGTCAGTTCATGCGCCAGCACGCACTCCAGCTCGTCGCGGCCCAACACATTCATAAGCCCGCGGGTAACGGTGACCGTATATTGCCCGTCCCGCAGACCCGACGCATAGGCGTTCAAGCCATGCGTCTCGATGATCCGTAGAGCAGGCATTGTGATGCCGCGTGAAATGCACAGATTTTCCAGCAAGTTGTAAAGCTCGGGCTCTTCCCCGCGAGCCACGCGCCGAGCGCCTGTGATGGCATCGATCATGCTCTGGTGCCCGAAATAGGCCACCACGAACCATATCACCGACACCACGACCGCGAGCGGAATGCTGGCTATAGTGTTGCGGCTCGCAAGTGCCAGATCATCGGCCAGTCCCCCCCCGGACGAGCCCACCAGACCGCTGCCCATGGCTAGAACATTGACGGCAAATACCAGCATCACCAGCAGCACGGGAAACCCGGCCAGCAGCAATGCCGAACGGGTATTATTCTGCCAGATGAAGGTCTTGATACCGACGGCTGGGCCGAACCCGATCATCGCGGTGTCAGAACTTGAGCGCTGGAGGAGCTTCGTTCAGCGCCGCGCGCTCTGCGGAGCCGACATCGAAGAAGGCCTTATCCGAACCGAAGCCGAACATGCCCGCGAACAGCACAGTCGGGAACTGACGCCGCACCGAGTTGAACTCGTTGATCGAGTTGTTGAAGAAGCGACGGGCCGCCGCCAGCTTGTTCTCGATGTCCGATAGTTCGGACTGAAGCTGCTGAAAATTGGAGTTGGCCTTGAGATCCGGATAGGCCTCGGACACCGCAAACAGACGCCCCAGAGCGCCCGTCAGCATGTTTTCAGCCTGAACCTTGTCTTCGACCGTGCGAGCGCCCGCAGCGGCGGCGCGGGCCTGCGTCACGGCGTCCAGCGTCCCCTTCTCGTGGTCAGCATAGCCTTTGACCGTTTCAACAAGGTTCGGGATCAGGTCTTGGCGCTGCTTCAACTGGACGTCGATGTCGGCAAACGACTGGTTCGCGGATTGGTCCAGTTTCACCAATCGGTTGTAAGCGCCCACCATCATGAAGGCCACAACGGCGATGATGGCGATAACGACGATCATGAGGATCATCGATCCCTCCTGCTCATTAATAGAACAGGATTATGCGGGCTCAGTCCGTAGATTTAAAATGACAAATCATACAGATGAGCCCGCACCATTATTTAGCGGAACTTGCGCATCCCGCGAGGGCCCTGACGACCGGCACCAGCGCGCTTGCCGAGCCATTCGCGCCAGTCGTCCCACTTGCGCTTGCGACCGCCGCCATCGACCCACTCGGGGCCAACTTCGGCATTGAAGATCGCCACGTCGGCCAAGCCGCCTTGTTTGTAGTTCTGCAGCCTGACACCCTTGCCCCGGCCCATTTCAGGCAGTTCGGCAATGGGGAAGATCAGGGTCTTGATGTTGTCGCCAATGGTTACGACGTGGTCGCCGTTGACGCGCAGCATCGACTTCATCTCGCCGTTCAGTACCTGCTTACCGCCACGCTTCTGAGCCAGAAGGTCATTTTCAGGCGCGACAAAGCCGTAACCCGCCGTCGAAGCCACCAGAAGCTTCGAATTAGGTTCGTGCGCTACGACATTGATAATATCAGCCTTTTCATCAAGATCGATCATCAGTCGCAGCGGCTCGCCATGGCCTCGACCAGACGCCAGCTTGTCGGCCCCCACCGTGAAGATGCGCCCATCAGAAGCACCGATCAGCAGCTTGTCCGTGGTGTATGCCGGAACGAGGAAGGCCAGCTTGTCGCCTTCTTTGAACTTCAGTTCCGACGGATCATCCACCTTGCCCTTGGCCGCACGGATCCAGCCCCGATCCGACAGGATGACGGTGATGGCTTCACGCGGGATGAAGGCTTCGGGTGCGACGAACGCCGAGGAATCAACGGCATCGGCCATGACGGTACGGCGCGGCGACAGCATCGCCTTGCGTACAGCCTGAAGTTCCTTGCCGATGGCCTTCCACTGCTTGGC